>CAYWJW010000007.1:0-42197 GCA_964458795.1 uncultured Candidatus Jidaibacter sp.
CAACACTCGAAACTGCAATTGATGATTCTTATGGAGAGCAAGCAGCACTTGATGACTATGACTTATCAGTACTTAAGAGCGACACACCCCAACACTATGACCATGGCGATGCTTAAACTACCACATTCTTTTGAGTAAGTTTACCTTATCGACGACATAGTGCTTAGCTGTGCCAGCAATGTGCAGGGTTATGAGAACCACCAAAGCAATGCCGATAGAGGCATGTACTTCAAAAAAGAACTTTCCCATAGCAGCATCTTTTTCAACTAAGCTTGGAACCGGTAGGCCAAATATGGTCACCACTTTACCACTAAAGGTTGACATAAAATATCCGGCAATAGGTTGACATACCATACAAACATAAAGTGCGAGTATAGTTATTGCAGATAAGTTCGCATAGAACTTATTAACCTCTCTCGGTAGGGCTGGCACCTTAGACTTTAAGCGGTTGAGTATTCTAAGCACAACCAGAATAAGCACTATAACACCAAACGACTTATGTATGTCAAAAATATCTCGCAAGCCTGGATAATCCTCAGGTAACCTGGCCATCCAAAAACCTACTGCTAAAAGCGTCAGGATCAAAACTGATATAACCCAGTGAAAAATGCGCATTGAAAGCGGATACTTTTGCATTATGGATACCTATGAAATATTTAATAATACGTTAGCTTATTTTTTAAGAAAGGATACATAATTTTACACCCATGGCCACATCATGAAAAAATTATTAACTTCCTTATGAGAGGGCTCTATGCCTTATATTGTCACCCCGCAACTAGATAGCGGGGTCCATATTAAAGAGATGAAGAAGCGCAAAAGTATTTGAGCACTCAAATATTGAGAACACACGCTAACTCTTACGTTACCTTGTTTTGCACTATGGATACCATGGTCAAGCCATGGTATGACAATGGTGTGGGGAATTTTCATGAGGCGGCCCCTTCATTTTGCCCCAATCATATCTTCAGCTCTTACCCATTTGTCAAACTGCTCTTCAGTAATTAGTTCAAGCTCAAGTGCAGAAGCCTTTAAGCTTATACCCTTTTTGTGAGCATTCTTTGCAATTTTGGCTGCATTGTCATACCCAATATGTGGGTTTAGTGCTGTAACTAACATGAGCGAATCGTCAAGTAGCTGCTTAATTCGCGCCTTATTAGCCTTAATGCCTATTACACAGAGATCCGCAAAGCTTATGGAGGCATCCGCAATAAGCCTGATTGACTGCAATAAATTATATATTATGACAGGCTTGAAAACGTTTAATTCAAAATGCCCATTAGAGCCGGCAATAGATATAGTCACATGATTGCCCATAACCTGTGCACACACCATAGTAAGCGCTTCACACTGTGTAGGATTTATTTTACCAGGCATAATAGATGATCCAGGTTCATTTTCCGGTAGAGAAATCTCCCCTAATCCACTCCGAGGACCAGAACCTAGGAAACGAATGTCATTAGCAATCTTCATAAGGCTCACAGCTACTACATTAAGCACACCGCTTGCCTCAACAGCAGCATCGTTTGCTGCTAGCGCCTCAAATTTATTTGGTGCTGTAAAAAACTTATGACCTGTCTGTTTTGAGATCTCCTCAGCAATTTTAACATCAAACCCTTTTACCGAGTTAAGTCCGGTACCAACCGCTGTTCCTCCTTGAGCCAACAAAGACAACCTGACAAGGCAACTCTTTACGCGCTCTATTGCATATTCAATTTGCATTGCATATCCTGAGAATTCTTGCCCAAGCGTCATAGGAGTAGCATCTTGAGTATGAGTTCGTCCAATTTTTATTATATTCTCGAACTCCTTTACCTTAGCCACAAGACTTTTATGTAGGTGGGTTAGTGCAGGCAGGAGATTATTATAGATATCACATACTGCTGCAATATGCATGGCTGTTGGAAAAACATCATTCGAAGACTGGCCCATGTTAACATGATCATTAGGATGCACCGGTTTCTTTGAGCCTACCTCACCTCCTAAAATTTCAATTGCACGATTAGAAATCACTTCATTGATATTCATATTTGTTTGAGTGCCCGAACCAGTTTGCCATACGACAAGTGGGAAATTATCCGCAAGCTTTCCAGAAATCACCTCATCTGCAGCTTTTACAATCGCATCCGTAAGGCTTGCATCTAGTTTTCCAAGCTTATGGTTTACAATCGCAGCTGACTTTTTCAGAATTGCAAGCGCCACAATCAGGCTTTGCGGCATTCTTTCTGTGCCTATCTTAAAATTTTCTAAAGACCTTTGGGTCTGTGCACCCCAGTATTTATCATTAGCTACATCTATAGGACCAAATGTATCTGTCTCCGTGCGATAATTCTTCATATAAGCCCTCGTCTAAAATTTAGCAGCACGTTCCAAAGCTGCAGCTACTCTAAACATTAGCACTTCTTCAAAGTGATTGGCAATAAGATGTAAGCCGAGAGGTAATTTGTTTTCTGAAAGTGCTGCCGGAACTGATATACAAGGAAGCCCTGCAAGGCTTGCAGGTACGGTAAACACATCGTTCAAATACATCTTAATTGGATCATCAGTATTTTCACCTATCGCAAAAGCTTCCGAAGGCGTAGATGGAGTTAAAATTACATCTACCTTCTGATAAACATTTTTAAAATCTTGCAAGATCAAATTACGGACCTTCTGCGCCTTGGTATAATAAGCATCATAATAACCAGCAGAGAGCACGTAAGTCCCTATCATGATACGGCGCTTCACTTCATCACCAAAACCTGCTGCACGCGTGGCCTCATACATATCGTTAATTGTCATACCGCTCTCAGTTACCCTGTTACCAAAGCGCACTCCATCGTAACGTGCTAGATTTGAAGAAGCTTCAGCAGGTGCAATTATATAATATGCAGGCAAGGCATATTTGGTGTGAGGGAGAGAAATATCTATAATTTCTGCACCTTGACTCCTAAGCCATTCAGTGCCCTGTTGCCATACTTTCTCAATTTCTTTAGGCATACCATCTACTATATATTCTTTTGGTATCCCAACTCTTAGCCCTTTAAGATCTAAGTTGATATCCCGCAAATAATTAGGCGTATCCACACGTGCCGAAGTTGAATCTCTAACATCAAATCCAGAGATAGCTTGTAACATAATAGCACTATCTTCAACCGTGCGAGTCAAACAACCTGCCTGGTCTAAAGAACTGGAAAATGCTACCATACCAAAACGAGAGCACCGCCCATAAGTTGGCTTAACCCCCACTATGCCCGTAAAAGAAGCCGGTTGACGAATTGAACCACCAGTATCACTCCCAAGCGCTCCCATACAAAGTTTTGCCGCAACTGCAGCAGCAGAACCACCAGATGAACCACCGGGAACAATTTGTGCTTTCTCATCGCCTGCGCGCTTTAGGTGGCTTATTACCGGCCCTCTTGCACTAGTAAGGTTAGCTGAACCCATAGCAAATTCATCCATATTGGTTTTACCAATCATCACCCCACCGTTGCCAAATAGCAGTTCGGTTACCGTAGATTCATAATCCGGTACAAAACCTTTAAGGATATTTGAGCATGCAGCAGATTCAAAGCCCTTGGTGCAGAATAAGTCTTTAACGCCTATATTAATACCATCAATCAATTTTGCAGCGCCGCTTGCATAGCGTCTATCAGAATCTTCTGCTTGTTTAATTGCATGTTCTTCGGTAAGCAGAGTAAACGCATTTAGATCTTGATAGGCTTTAGCACGTTCAATGTATGCTTTGGTTAATTCTACTGCAGAAATGTCTTTGCTCTTTAGTAGGCCTAATGCTTCTTTGATTGTAAGATCTGTTAAATTTGCCATTTTTACTCCATTAACTTAAAAAATTACTTACCTAGTCATGCCAGATTTCATCAATATCTCTTTAATTCTTATAAGACCATGAAAGCAGTCAAAGTAAGTAGGTGTGTTTCACAATATCTAACAATAATGTCATCACACGGCTTGACCGAGTGATCCATGAGTAGTCTTGGATAACGCCTATAGTTATGCACTATAAACTAGCATTATCTAAAACCCTCACTATGGATTGCTCGGTCAAGCCGGGCAATGACAAGGTATTATAGAAGCAAACTTAACCTACTCGAAATTTATAAGAACTAAAAATTTCTCACAGACGATATTACAAATCTTCATTATTATAAAGGATAATGTGTAGTTTTTTGCACACTTCTCTCATCTTATACTTACTAGTATATACACCCAAAATTACCAATGGAAGTCCCTACACGAAAAAATAATTGAACGCTTAGGCAAGCATAAAACGGGCTATGTAACTAGGGAGTTTGTTAATAGCACTTGTGGTATGTACTTTTAAGGTTGTATAAGTTAGCAATAACTGCACCATATGAATTGGAAGCTTACAAAATACAGATCCGGCTTGTGCTTTTATAAATCCACTCCACCATGGATTGGTTAAGCCTATATACTCATTACAAGAATCTATGAAGTCGGTTACATTCTTCTCAAGATATTTTTCATATACCCATTGAGTGGTGCATTTAGCTATGGCGATTTTAATGCTACTGTATGTTAGACCCACAACATCAGACCTTCCGTCTTTAAACACACAGCCGATGATCACAGACTTAGAGGCTTCAGCAACTATAGAACCCACCTTTAAATCTGTATACGGAGCCGTAATAGGATTTATGTATGGAGCTCCAATTACTTCCTGGATATAATCTTTAACCACCACTTTGGTCGCAATTTCAGGGATGCAGCCTGGCCATTTAAAAGCACCTATTTCTTTTTTATTTTCAAAACCAATATGATTTTTTATAACCTCTATAGCAGTGGTTCCAATATATGAAGAGACGTCCAGACCAAATTGTATACTAGTTTTTAATAGAATGCTTGTTATCTCTTTTGCACTAAATGCTGCCCATTGGTTAGATATCAATAATTTATCTACGTCTGCGCTAATTTTTTCCGAAACAACTGCTTTAAAATAATCGGTGCCGAGTGATTTCATCGTATAACTAAAAACCTCTGTAAAGCCATTATTTAATATTTTCGCTGGGCCTTTAGAAAAAGATAGCTTTATGGCTACAACAGAAACTGTGTTGAGTAACAATGAAACGGCGTTATCATAAAAGAACTTTTTGGCAGGTTCAGAAATTATAGGGTCGTTTAATTCTACCAGTGGCTCACTTGAGGATATAACTCCGCTTAAATCCGGCGTTTTGGTGTGAGGCATTTCTAAGGGAATTTGTTGCTCAGGCGCAACCACCGGTTCTTCAGGTATTAAGTAGATATGTTCTGAATAGCATAAAACTTCTTGTATGCCGTCTGAAGAAATCTCACTATGTAAAATCACATCTCCTATAGCTACATCCTCTCAGCCTTAAATATTATCTCTTCCAAAACAGATTCTTCTAAAACCCTCATATCATTATGGGCACCCAAATAATTATTGGTTAAGATAGAAAAAGAATATACCGGAAGTCTATCACAAACTACTATCCCAGTCAAGCCCGAGACCCCATCTAGGGTACCAGTCTTTGCGTAAATTGCACCTTTAAAATTTGAATTTGCAAAGCGTTTGCTAAGTGTAGATCCTTCGGATTCTATGGTTGGAACAGATTTAAAATACACTTTGCGTATATCTTCATCCTTGTAAATTCGGTCAAGAAGAGTAATCATAAAGTCAGCATTGATAAGGTTCTTTTTGGAAAGACCAGCACCGTCTACTATCTTAAAATGACTTTCGTCTACACCAAATTCTTGCGTAACTGCGCTTTTTAGAAATTTCTCCACCAAAAACCACGTGGCAGGCTTTCCGAAGTGCTTATAAGTCATGTAGCGCACCAAGCTATCTGCAATGTGATTGTCGGATTTATACATCATTTCTTTAAGTATTATCTTTAGGGGTACAGACTTATGCTCAGCAAGCAAAGTTGCGTGGGTATTCACTTTACCAAACTCTACCTTACCTGCCTTTACGTTATATTTTTTCAGTAATTGCAGTGTCAGGTCACGAGCATACTTTCGTGGGTCAGTAACTGCGATCGATAACTTAGGAGGTATCTCATTTGCGCTAAAACAACCATCGAGTGTATATTCATTAACCCCTGTATTGAATAGCTCTAAAGGACACATATCTGATTTAGAAGTCGCAACTGCTTTACTTTTTAGCTTTAGGAGGTCAACCATTGAGGCATTATCGTACTTAAGCCCTCCCTGTGGTGATTGGTTGAATCTTGCATAGTTCTTATCAATACTAAAAGCGGAGATGGGAGATGCGTAGTAAAACTTAAGATTATCCGTGAAAGACCCGGGCGCATACAGCTCAGTACCGAAAATATCTCCATCCAAATAGACCGTATCAATATGTGAGTTAGTTTTTTTGAGTGCAGATGCAAGTAGCGAATCTACATCCTTCATGGTTAAAGTCGGATCGCCAGTAAACTTTATATATAAGTTGCGTCCACTTGCAAATACAGCTGTGGTAAACTTGAAGTCTTCACCTAAGTTTTTTAGCGCCAAGTAGAATGTCAAAGTCTTCAGCGTACTTGCGGGATTTAACGGCATATATGAGTTATGCTCATATATTACCTCACCGCTTCCTATCGATACAACTTTAGCCGCAAAATTAGACCGCTCTAGTGGAGTTACTACTGCAAGCGCTTGTGTAGATACTAGGGAGCTTATACATAATAAAATCAGTTTTTTCATATATCCATCAGTTTTAATTTATTGAGAGTTAGTATATCACATCCAAATTAAGTTATGGAAGTAGGGAGTGTAAAATATTTTGGCTCTTTTGAAAACCAAGTTTATCTCACCTCTTAATTTCCTAGAACGTGATTAACAAATAGGATATAATATGGGGCAAATAAGAAATTAGAGTTTAAGGCTATGCAGACTCGTGTATTTAGAGTATTAACTGATAATAAGAACTCCAAGATAGATCTTGAGTTTAAATATCTAACTGATAAAGACTTTGAAGACCTATCTGCAGCCTTAAAACATAATACAGTAGCTACTGAGCTACTTCTGGGGAAAAATGACTTCTCTGATCTCTGTGCGGGGAAACTAGTTGAGGTCTTGCAGGGCAATCCTAATATTACTTACTTAGACCTCAGTGTTAATTATTCTAATTATGAATATAAAAGCATAATATGTGGTGATGGTAGTGAGGACTTCACTTCAGCCTTACAGAAAAATTCAACTCTGACCCACCTAATTCTAGACAATAATCGAATAACAGATGATCAGGCGGGGAAACTAATTGAGAAATTGCAAGGCAACTCAACCCTGATCCACTTGTCACTCAGAGGGAATACAATTAAAAATGCAACAAAATTAGCAGCAGCATTACAGAAAAATTCAACTCTGACCCATCTAATTCTGGACACTAACCAGATAACAGATGCGCAGGCGGGGGAACTAATTAAGAAATTGCAAGGCAACTCAACCCTGATCCACTTGTCACTCGGCTGGAATGCACTTAAAAATGTAACAAAATTAGCGGCAGCATTACAAAATAATTCATCCTTAACCACCCTCCATCTCCAAAATAACCAAATAGATGCTGCTGGTGCAGAAAACTTGTCAAAAGCATTGCAAGTTAATACAACTTTGACTGAGTTAAATCTTAGATCTAACAATATAGGGGACATAGGTGCAAAAAAGTTAGCTGAGTCTTTGAAAGGAAATTCGACCCTTGTTTCTTTAAACCTTGAACATAATGGTATAGGGGCTACTGGAACAGAAGCTTTAGATGAATTGGTGTTAGCAAATAATAACATGATATATGTTTACTATGATAATATAAGTGAAGAGGCGGAGGGGGCGTTAGAAGAAAGATTTCAGCTTGTCTATGAGCTAGCTAAAAACTGGATTGAATATAAAGATAATGATACTCCATTACCTGAAGGAATAGAAAAATATACAACATATTATAACGCTATAAAATGTTTGCTAAAAAACGAGTTCTTCTTAAGACCCGAGCTTGTTGCTATGTTTGATGAAGATTTCAGGGCGCATAAAGCTTTGCCAAAAGACACCTGTGTAAGAAACTGTATACCTGTTCAAATTACAGAAGAAGACTGGAGGAATTCAAGGGCAAGCTCTACCACTTTACAGACCACGTTCAGATGTGATCCTGTAGATTTTACAGAAGAAGATTGGAAGAATCGAGTTCCTTCAAAGGAGGGATATGTAGAACTTGATATTTTTAATGATGAAAAAGAAATTAAGGATGATGGATCTGAGGAAGAAAAAATTGAAAAGAGTTCTTTCATCAAAACATTATCATATTTGGTTATTGGGGGAATTGCTGGAGGCCTGCTAGGTTGTGTCCTACGTGCCAGCACAAGCTTGCCAAAAGATAGCTTGATAGGAAGATTAATTATACCAGCTTCAGCAATCACCGGTATAGCACTAGGCAGCTATCTTGCGATTAGCGATGGAACGACGAGTAATCAAATTACAAGGAGCTAGCACTAAATCTCATAGTTAATGTGACAGATGCCGCTTTCCTTCCTAGATCCTCACGTCGCTATGCTCCTCAGGATGACGGAGGCGCGGTATTTTCATGATTTCGTCATCCTGAGGAGCGTAGCGACGTAAGGATCTCATCAGAGTAGTTACTCACTTTCTCCGAGATACTTACGTCGGCTATGCCTCCTTCAGCCTTTGCAATAGGCTTCGGCCTGGCAAGTATGACTAGATATTGGGTATGGCTGCTATCCTTGCTCGTCAAGCAATATCAAGATGCAAATCCTTCCAGCCAAGGTTCATTGATTCGATTAGCTTTATTCTCTTGTTTCTCAAGAACTTTTTGATCTGCTTTTCACGAGTTATAGCATTTATCATGTCTTCATAAAGTTCAAAGAATACAAGCTGTTTGCAGTTATATTTTTCAGTAAATCCTTTTGTTATGCCAGTTTTATGTTCATATACTCGCTTAATTAAATTTGATGTTACTCCTGTATAAAGTGTTCCACGACATTTGTTGGTCATAATGTACACTGATCGAGTTTTCATACATTTAACTCATTTTCTTTTTCTTTACTCGCGCCTGGCATATCATTTACCCACCACCCCTTCTTCACTTGGCTTAAGCATTATAGAGCGATAGTTTTTCAACGTGGCTATGTATTCTTCATTCTCAGATTTTGGCATATTTTTGGCCTTCACCCTATTTTTAGACGGAATGGTAATAGAGTACTTCGAAAGATCAGAAACACCGAATTCTGGATCTATTTCGTCTCTATTGATTTTGGCAAGAGATATTGGTTTATTTTCATTAAAGTCTGGCATTAACGAACACTTAGCCTTAAAGATCGCCTCTAAGTCCACATAGTCGTCATTGCTAAGCTCTACTTTCCTTCCAGTTAGCCTTTTAAAGCGCTTGGCAAATAGCTTCTGTAATTTTGGCAGGTCTTCTTCTTTAAATTTACAGTCTACACCATCAACACCAAGGTTGCGCTCAATATACTGACAACTACCATCTTTCATACCTTTAATCTTAGTATATATAGCCCCAAGTTTACTATCTACTTTGCATATGTACGGAGTGCATTTTAGTAAATCTGGTGGGTTTTCTGCACAAGAAGGTAATGCAAATTTAAGCAGTTCTACTCTTTCAAATACCTCAAAGTTGAAAGAATCATTCTTAGTCCCTGACATTTCAGAGTTCTTAAGATATACATAAGTGTCATCATTCCCTATTAAATCCTCTATATCTACTACGTTATCTGCCGCAAGTGTTTGCAAAGGCAATATGCAGACAAAAAAACTTATAATTATATAAAAAATTTTTCTCATAATGCTACCGGGTTATCCGCTACATTTTCCCATAAGATTTCAATCTTTGCGTCAATGATCTTTTTGCCGGGCCTTTTATCGTCATCCACTAACACCATTTGAGTATTAACACTCTGCAGTATACCAGGTAGCTTGTCGATAAATCCATCGATAAATCTAATTACATCTTTGTCTGAGTAAGCTTCCAGCTCTATATTTATCCTGGAGTAGATTAATTGGGTGAATTCAAGACCGTAGATATCTTTCCTTGGAGTAGGGCTAGTTAAAACTATAGAAAGGCTTTTTATATTGTGTAGAATTCGCAAATCATCTGTTATCCTTTTCGCGGCGGCCAAATCCAATCCTTTCCTCTGAGAATACGTATCCTTTAACCCTGAATTCCAAACAACAATGGCCTTCTTGTATTTATCTAATAGTTCACTCTGCTCCTGTAATTTATCTTTCATCGCTTCTAAATCGTTATAATAATAAGTTTCTCGGGAAGTGCTCTTTGAATCGACAATTATGGAGAGCGTGAAGGCTACCAAGGCGAGCAGTACAATGGCAACGCAGAACCGCAACTTTTTAAATGCATATGCTTTTACCTCTGTATCTTGCATCTCACTCCCCATTCGTATGAATTAATTCTGGAGCAGTTGTTGGATAAATTATTCTAACCTCAATCTTGGGTTTTGTTGTATTATTCGGCAACTCGCTCACGCTTATTTGCGCTGAAGGGAATTTAGCCTTAAGCGCATCCTTAAAATCTTCATAGTGTTTTTGCATCTCTTCATAACTATCTTCATCATGTATAAATAAAATCTCAAGCGATAAGATAACTTTAAACTCTTTAGGATCTGTTATATTAACCTGTTTGGTAAGTTTAATTGATCTGAATCTTGGTAAAGTCTTATCAAAATAGCTCCATTTAAAACTTTCTACTCTGGCATAATCGGGCATTATTTCTGCTAATCTAAGTGCCATAGTAACCGGTGATTCATTAGTTTTTTTCATAAATCTATCAAGATCTACGATTTCACTTATTTGTTTAAGTGGCATTGTATCATCCAAGTTAGAGTCCATCTCATCTATAGAATGAGTCTTGGCATTAACGGCTTTTACAACTTCAGCAATCTGTGCTTTAAGATCATGTATAGAAATCTGATCCCTGTAAAAACTATACAAATGGATAGCAGTAAAGAGTAGCATTATGATAGAGATTGTAACCAAGCCCCGTTTTAATTGATTTACAATAACTGCATACTTATAAGGGATTTTGGTTTGCTCTATGTGCATCCTTTTTTCACGAACTCTGTGAACTGCGCAATAGGCAAGGAACACCGGATCAAAGAATTTGTCTCGTTCATTACTTAATCCGCTAACTCCAAGCCTTATAGCAGCCTGATATGGAGTTAAAATCTCTACATTCTTAGCTTTGATTTTGTCTGTGCGTATAAATCTTAGTATATTTTTTGAAAGTATTACATAGACACTTACCGGACTTTCTGGCTCTAGTTTATACATGTGTATATAATCAATTGCATTGACCAGCTCTTGCTCGATATTACCAGCCATTACATCTGGATCACTATGAGAAATATTCTTGAGCAAACGGCTTACAACGATTTTACCATTTAAGAATGCAGTTTGCCTAAAGCCACCCGTTTTATTTTGGCTTATTATAATTTCCCAGCCAACATTAGTTTTACTTGATCTTTTTAGTTTGAATATACTTGGTTTTTCATCATTTCCGATTCTAAGCTGTTTAACTATTGGGGCCAACTCAACCGCTAGGAAATATATACCCTCTATGATATTAGGAAATGGCAGCAAGAATTCTACCCATATTGATAGCGGCTGCTCATAGGCACTGGCAACAAAAGTATATACCCAATCCTTGTGAGTACTGCTACTTGGCCCTATAGCTTGGAATGTTTTAAGGTAATTTTTCGGAATTACGTTCTCTAGTTGGGTCTGAGCTAATTTATTCATCGCAAAAACATTATTGCCTGCAATCCTGCGCTCTACATATGATTGGTCCATAGTATCAAGATATATACTAATTGAAGCTTCTTTATCTGAATTTAGAAGCTGCACTAATTTTTGCGCATCGTGTGGCTCAGTAGTTCTGACAAAAAGTCTAGTTTTAATTTGACCATCAACACTATAAACAACAACAACCCCCTCTTCCCCAACTGAAATTTGGAAATTGGAATTTGTTTTTTCTGAAGTGAACTCAAACATCTACCCTAGTGCCGCCTACTTATCATTTATAATAATTTATATAATTTGCGGACACTTAGGTAAAGATTTAGTTTACAAATTTGCTCATAGCCACTTATACCAATTCCGCTAAGTAACTGCACAGAAGTGGGATAAATTTTGATTTTTTGGGAAGTTGCTGAAAGCCCATAATATTCTACATATTTTGGGTTTTCGGTGGCGAGTAAAAAAATCAAAAGATGAAGCGCATCTGTGCAGTTATTTAGCGGAATTGGTACTAATACTAACCTAGCATTAAATCAATACCTATGCAGGGCATCTCCATTTTTCTTAAGCCATAGTTTGGCTGACCGGTATTTTGGATCTAGTTGTGCTACTAATTTCCAAAATTTAGGGCCATGATTTCTTTCTATGAGATGGCAAATTTCATGAGCAACAACGTATTCCAGTACAAATTTGGGAGCGAAAATCAACCTCCAGGAAAAGGATAGATTGCCATTATGCGCACAGCTCCCCCATTGGCTTTTTGTATCACGTATATTGATTTTATTATACGTAAGCTTAAGCAGCGCACTAAGCCTTGCAGCACATTCCGTAATTTCACTTCTAATAGTTGCCTTAAGAAACGTTTCTAGAGCAACTCTAGTAGATATCCTTTCTGATATTAGAATAGCATCACCTTCGATTTTTATCAGTTCATTCGGGCTATCTCTAACTCTTACTATGTTATATAGACGTCCTAATATGTGTATTTGATTAACATTGGCAGGAATCTCTCTATTAGTTTGCCGCTTATTTAGTTTAGCTCTTATCCAACCTTCCTTCGATAACAAGAACTTATTCGCTTTGTTGAAGTTACTGCCTAATGGCAAAACTAGCTCAACTCCTTTGGTAGAAATCCTAATGCTTATGCGCTTAGCACGCAAGCTCTCTCTGGTACTTACCATTATAGAGGATTCATCTTTACCCAATACTATTACAGTAGCAGGCACTACTGATCTCTCCATAAAATTACAAAACTAAGGGCGAACATTGTGGCTCGCATAGGGCCTATAAAAACGTTCATTGCATGCCATATGCTGCCATATATGATTATAGCTACTATTATATTCATCATTTTGTCTCGGTACTATTAATAGGTGAAAATATTAATATAAATTCGGTGCCTAGACCTAGCTCAGATTTGCAATCAATATTGCCGCCTATACCTTCCATTACGCGCTTACAGAAGGGTAATCCCACACCAGTTCCATAAACTTCACCATTTTTGTAAAATGGTAGAAATAAATATGGCAACTTATCGGATGCGATACCACAGCCATTATCCTTGAAATGCAGCTCTGTACCTTCATACCATATCTCTATCTTACTCTTTGGACCTGCATATTTTAAGGCATTGCTAATCAAGTTATGCATAACCTGACAGGTAAAATGCTTGCTGCCTTTAAATGAAAAACTGTGCTCTGGTCTCACTTTAATTCTGGTTAGATCTCGAGCGTTAAGGCAGTATGATTTCAGTGCGGTTTTTACACATGTATTAATATCATATATTCCCATATCATCAGCCGAAGCCACATCATTTCTAACTAAGTTTAGCATTCTTTCAACGGTTTTAAGCGCTGCAGTGCTTGATTCTTTAAATGGATTAAGTAGGCCCTTTATATTTTCAAACTCTTCCTGACTAATTTCACTGGGATGTGACTTTCCTTTAAAGACATTTATCAAAGTATCAGCCATCATTGATGAACCATTAAGCGGATTGATAACTTCATGGGCTATAGCTGTTCCATAAAGCATTCTGCCTTGTAGTTCACGATCTTGCATCATATCTCTTTGTTTAAGAATCAATATAATTGCAGCTGTCAAAAAACAATATATGTATCCCAACATTTTTGGTTGATCAAAAGACTGAACTGCTAAACTGTATCCGGTATATTTAAAAAGCAGATATGCCAGAACAAAGCCAACAATTGATAATGATAAAGCTGCAAACCACCCACCGAATATATAAAGCAATATGCTACTTAGCATAAAGTTAACCATCCATGGGAAACTAGCATCGTATATCAACACTATATATGAAGATAAAAATGGAAAGCAATATAACAAGGTTATATACCAGTATATAGGCACGTATTTTTCCTGTTGTGAAGGCGTCATATGGAAATCATATATACAAAGCCCGAAGCATAAAATGGCCGCTATAGCCTTAAGATACACTATGGTGTACAAAATTTTCATATCAGTAAACGCCATGAAAAATGAGGATCCAAGGAAATAGATCATCCCCAATGCACCAAAAATATAACAATAATCTCTATACTTTACAGATGATGATTTTATAATATTGAGCGGCATCTTTCCCGGTTCAATATTAGCCGTGTATTTATAGGTAGGAAAGAGATTACTAGCAATTTTTTGCTCGGTGAGAAGTTGCAAGTAGTGAGTACCAAACAAACCTATGGCACTACCGATCGCACCAAATAACATGCTTGTCGTTGCAAATTCACCAGTTAAATATTTCCCTAAAAGCGCTCCACCTATTCCAAATACATTTGAGACTAAAAAAGATTTATAGTTTGATTGGAACCTTAGAAATCCTGCTATAAGCGGGATGAGAATTACTGGCATCCAGAAGTTGCTAGCCAGCCATGAAAGCGCCATCAAACTAGTACCAGTTATGGCTAGGCTTACAGCAGCTGCAGAAACCAACAATACCGAAATTCGTGCGATCAGCAACTCCTGCTTATCGGTAAGTTTTGGGAATAAACCTTTAGCTATATCATGCGCACATAAAACACTAGTAGTGTTAAGCCAAGAATCAGCCGTGGACATAATAGCAGCAAGTATTCCAGCAATTAACAGCCCAGTAACTCCTATTGGAAGATAATTACCTATCAGATAGAAAAAAGCAACGTTTGGATCCACATTTGGAGCTTTGACCTTTACGATAAATCCAATTAAACATATTACCAAAGTGAATGGTAGCGATGTATAAGCAATGACCCTTAAAGCAGTGCTTAGCTGCTTGCTATCATTCGCCATTAAAAATCTTTGTATAAAAGTGCCTGATGACACGGGCAACAAGCTATAAAATAGCATACTAGCAAGTAGCAATAAGTTAGCCTGGGTAAAATCTATGGAAAGATGAGTATCCGGGAGATTATTAATCAACCCCTCATAACCACCAATCTCATGGAAAGCTATTGCACAAGCAACCGGGATCGCAACAAGCAGAATTAATCCCTGAAAGGTATCAGTAAGTGCAACAGCTCTTATGCCGCCAAAAAGGGAATATACAACCAAAACGCCGAATCCTATTAACACACCAAGTGCATGAGAGATGCCAAGGAAGTAATTGAACAAATAACCAGTGGCCCCTATTTGCGCTGCGATAACACCAATTGAGAGAAATATTTGAAATACATTGGTAACCCATTTGCCAGATTTTCCGTAGAGCAGCCCCATAATATCACTCACAGACATGCAACCAGCTTTTTTAAATACAGCTATGTTGCCAGCAAATATCTTAGCGGTAATCAACCAAAACAAGGGCTCCACTATAAGCCCAACTGCAAATATAAGCCCTATGGAATGAATCTTTTCAACTACACCAACTGTGGGACCAGCTCCAATGTAAGTTGCGAACAAAGTAAATAACAAAACTGCAGTGGAAATATAACCAGTGCCTAATGTATACTCCCTAATCGTTTTGATTGAGCGTGCCTTATAAAGCCCTATAACTAGACATAAAACAAGATAAAGGACTATTACTGTTATATCCAACACATGCAAGTTTTTCATTTAATATCACCAGCAAAACAATGTTATGTACCGGCATTTTAGTTGACTCCTCAGGGCTTTGGCAAACATTTTTTTGTTAAGATTTTCAATGCCAGTTATACAAATTCCAGTAAATAACTAGTAAGAACATTACTCGATAAAGATTTATTTGCGCATATTTTCTGCTTTATTTCCCTTAGCTTATGGTATAATTTTTGAATCGAATTAATTTATCGGAATAAGAAAATGTTAAGCAACGAGAAATATTTAGCATTAAGCCTAGGTCAGCTAACAAACTCAAACGTTTGGACATCAATAGGCATGTTTGCGCACCTTCAGGTGCAAAAAAGCTATTTTCCAAGGATTCTTTCGTATCCATATTATTATGTCAGAACTACTCTAAGCTATTTTTACGATGTCTTAATAGGCGGGAATATTGCAAAGCATAAAAAGGGATTTATGCATACCGAGCCATTCTTGAGATTTTTGGGGTCCAAGTTAAGCTCAAGCTTAAGCCCGGAAGACCTAACCACTGGTTATAATGCGATGTGTTCAATGGGTGAAAAAGAAAAGGCTAATCTTAGTGCACTAATTAGCTTCTTAGTGAAACATACCGATGTTACAGCAGTGATTGCTTCTTCCACCAACGATCTTCACTTCGACCATATAATGGAGCAAATGAGAAGCTTAGCTGATTTTTCTAATCTTATGTCCTCTAATCGAATTAAGTTTATTAATTCGTTTGTAGAGAATGAGCTATCAGTTAAGAAGTTAGCTATAAAGCCAAGGGGATTATTTAGCGCAATTGAAAATGATATGCCTATATACTCATTACATCGCGAGATAAAAGACCTTAGTAACAACCTTACTAAATTCATATGCGATCCGTTTAATCCAAGCAAAGCTACTCTTAAAAGTCATTTAGAGAAGGCGGAAAAGTTTTTTGATATTATAGCAAGGTAATTAGCCTTTAGCTGCATTATCATTCGCAGCATCGGTGAACTTAGAAGGCGGAATGGGCCTGTCCCACTGCTTGGTGTTTCCACCTGTGCTTTCTAACTCTTCGGCTAAGAATAACTTAAGCTCTTTTACTTTAAAGAGGGCCATCTCAAAATCGTGTCTTAGTACTTCGAAATCGGAAGCTGGAATGCATGATACTTTAGTACACAGCTCACTAACTCGTTTATCAAGCCCACTTAAATCGTTGATCACACCTTCATTAATATCCAACAAAAATTTATCTATAATGAAGTTAACTTCATTTATACCGTCCCTAATCTCTAAAACCTCATTTGTGGACATAATCTACATATTGCTCGATTGCTTTGCAGGCTAGTTGGTCGGCTCGTTCGTTGTGTTCATCTCCATTATGGGCTTTCACCCAGTGCCACTCAATTGCAAATTGCTTATCTAAATTAATAAGCTCTTCCCATAAGTCTCTATTTTTTACCTTGCCTTTATTCCAATTATTATGCAACCAAAGATTTATCCATTCCGTCATACCCTTCTTCAAGTATTGGCTATCGGTGTGCAAATTGATCTTCACAGGCTTTTTCACCTGCTTCAAACCTTCGATAGCAGCCATAAGCTCCATTCGGTTATTGGTAGTCATAGTTTCAAATCCTGAAACTTCTTTTACCTTACCATCCCAAATTAGTATAGCCGCCCACCCTCCTGGACCAGGATTTCCCTTGCATGCACCGTCTGTATAAATTTCTAAAGTTTTTTTGCTCACAGCTCTTACTTAATTCGTTTATTTGCGTTATAATAGTGTATCAGAAAATAGTATAGTTTTAAAATGAGTTCAAATATTCCTGCAAAAACAGCATTGCAATCCATTAAAGTTAATGTGAAAAGCGGCAAAACTTATCTATGGTGCGCGTGTGGCTTTAGCCAAACCCAGCCTTTTTGCGATGGCACTCATGAAGGCACTGGCATTTTCCCTATTGAATATATTGCAGATGCTGATAAAATAGTCGGCTTCTGTGGGTGCAAACATTCAAAGCTAGCGCCTCTGTGCGATGGCTCACATAAACAACTATTAGAGACAGCATGAAAACTTTTAATAAATTTTTGATAGCTACATCATGTGTCATAAGCATCAGCACCTTTGCTCATGCTGCGACTGAGGGATCCTCAACCACTACAACTACACCACCTGCAAGCAGTGGCTTTAGTTACTATAACTTATTTATGAGCAAGAGCGAAGTAAACTACGACCAGCTCTTCAAAGAAGTTATGGCTAAGGTAAAAGCCGATTATGTAGAGGAAGTTACTGATAAGGAGCTCATAGAATCGGCGCTTGAAGGCATGCTTTCAGCCAGAGATCCACACTCTACTTTCCTTAATGAGAAGGATTTTCAAGAAATGCGTATAGCAACCAAAGGTGAATTTGGCGGCCTTGGCATTGAAGTTACCATGGAAAAAGGCTTTGTTAAGATTATCTCTCCTTATGAAGATGGCCCAGCATTCAAAGTTGGTATCAAGGCTGGAGACTTCATAACTATGGTTGACGGCACTGTGGTTAAAGGACTAACCTTATCACAAGCGGTAGAGAAGCTACGCGGCAAGGCAAAGTCAAAAGTTAAGCTCACTATTTTTAGAGAATCAAATGGCGATAGTTTTGATGTTACCCCTACTCGCGAAATTGTGAAAATAGTTCCAGTCAAAGCCAAGCTAGTAGCAGGCGATGTAGCTTTGATAAAAATTACTGGCTTCAGTGAAAACACAGCCTCTCTGGTAAAGAAAGAGTTCTTAAAGTTACAGGAACAAGCTAAGGAAAAAGGTGCAGCTTTGCGAGGTCTAATTCTTGACCTCAGATGGAATCCAGGCGGACTTCTTGAGCAATCAAAAGAAATTTCTGAACTATTCCTAGAAGATGGAATAATAGTTACCACCAAAGGACGTGTGCCAGAAGCTAACCAAGTATATAGAGCCAGCAATACTCCTGATATCTCTGAAGGATTGCCAATCGCAGTTCTTATTAATGGTGGCACCGCATCAGCATCTGAGATTGTTGCTGGAGCCTTGCAAGACAACAAGCGTGCACTTGTTGTAGGCACAAAGTCATTTGGCAAAGGTTCAGTTCAAACTGTGATTCCATTGCCAGGAAACACTGCAATGAAACTCACTACTTCGCGCTATTACACTCCAAGTGGCAAAGCAATCCAAGCAAATGGTATTGAACCAGATGTATTGGTAGAAGAAGCTGTAGTTACACCAGTTAAAATGCCTGGCACAACTGCGAGTGAGAGCTCTCTTGTTGGACATCTACTACAAGAACCCGGTGCAAAAGACAAAGCCAACAAGCAAAACACTAGAAAGCTCCAGCAGATTTCCGCAACACTAGATGCCAAAGAAGCCGAGGATTATCAACTTCTTAGAGCCATTGATGTTGTAAAAGGCATGGCGCTTTATTCAGAGAGGCTGGCGAGTTAATAAGTTTGGCTATGGTGTTGCATGGAGAACACAACCCAAAAATATTTTGGGTGGATACTTCCATAAGACTTTTATGCCGGCTATAATGCTAAATATAGGCTGAGAATTAGTTGTCCATGCCTGTCGGGACGAAGCCTCTGGCAAAGGATGAAGGAGCGATAGCGACGTATGGATCTATAGAAAGTGAATTTAGGACTTTTTTAGCAACAAGAAATCTAGTAGTTTTCTGTTTAAACATGGACACCGCGATCAAGTCGCAGTGAGACAATTCCGGGTGTTTTGCTAGTTTTCTTACATAGGTTTGCTCTCCCCGCAACACCACCACTTTAATAACGAAAATTTCATGCTAGGAATCTTGATTGTCATGGGCTAGTACTGTATAATGATGTGCAATAAATATAAGGGAATTAGAATATGTTGGGAAGCGGCGTTAATCATAATTTGGAACCACAAACCCCATCGTATACAGAGAAGAAGGCATCACCATGGGGTGATGATTTTAAATGGGAAAAGAGATTAAATCATAAATCGGCTGATAGTATAGGAACGAACGAAGCAAAATCAGTTAGCTTCAAAGGTAGACAGTTGAATGATAAAGAAGTAATAAAAATAGCTGAAGGCTTAGAAACTAACACGCACATAACAGATCTGGATCTAAGCGAAAATGATATAGAAGAGGTCGAAACTATTGAAAGATTGACCAAAGCTTTGAAGATAAATAAAACTCTCCAAAATATTTGGCTAGGAAAGAATTGGGTAACTAGAGATAGAATACCAGGAAGAGCCGACCGATATGCCAACTTTGAAAGAAATAATGCTTGTGTTATAATGGAGTCCGATGAAGATTACCGCGCCCGTACTACAGCAGTTGCAAAACTATATCGAGTTCTGGAAAAACGCCGCAATGGTGAATTGGAGTGGAGTGAAGAGGAAGTGGTGGAGATGGAAGAAGTAGAGGAAGTTGATTCTTCAAATTTGCTTACAGAAAACCCATACCATTCTTTGGATGGAGAAGCTGAATTACTAACTAGGGCTATACGTAAAAATGTAGTTGTTCTGGATAAAAATACGAACAACTTATTACAGCCGATAAGCACAGAGGAAGAGACTTCGTCCTTAGACTGGACTTCAGACTCAGAAGAATCTTATTTCACACCTTGGATTTCAGTACCAAATAATAACCTGAATATACCTACAAACCTTCATTACAAAGGTTTCGGATCAAGCTCAGAGGAGGAGTACTCGGTTGAGTCATTAGATTTTGAACCAGAAGACGATCACACTCCTAAGTATCCAGAAAACCCAGAATACCCTTGGGATGATGATGATGATTTTGAATTTGATATGACTGCAAATCGCCTAAATATTAAAAGTATAGCAGATAATACCATTAGAAGTCCCCAACCACACACGGTTGATATGGCAAACCAAGAGCTCAATGATCAAGATATCCTGAACCTAGCTGCGGCTTTGGAGACGAATACACATATAACCGATATTGACCTATGTAACAATAATATCCGAAATGTGGAGAGCATTAAAAGGCTGACTGAAGCCGTGGAAAAAAATAAAAACCTTCAAAATATTTGTGTAGAGGTCAATTGGGTAACAAGAGTTTGTAACTCGAAAGGAGATAGGGATGAAGAAGGAAATATTGTTATAGAAACTTTTGGAGAATTTCTTGATCGAACTTATGCTTTAGGAAATCTAAATGCAGCCTTAAAGAAGAACCGTGAAGCTCGCAAATCAGCAGATGATTTTGATTTTGATTCAATATTGGATGAGGTAGAAGTTGATTGCGGGAATATAGGAGCAAAAGCTACTGCTGTTCCAAGCGTAAAGCTGAACTTTGGAGGAAGGCAATTCTCGCTAACAAAGGAGCAGCTAGATTTGAATGAAAAGATGAATAGATTGATGGCTAAGGTAGATGATACTTTTCCACATCTTGCTATTCCGTCAAGCGCGCCACGAGAAGAAAAAGGCCCAGAGAATAAGTGGGATTTAGATTTTTCTGGCTTTGATCTTATGAGTACGAAAAAGCAGGCATATCCTAAAGGTTCTGATACTTATTGGAAAGTTGATGTCAATTTTGTGATCAAGATACTAACAGAAGTTAGCAAACCAAATACACGTGTCAATCTCGAAGACATAATTGTGGATAGCAAAGGCTTAGACCTTATAATGGGAGCACTTAAGGACAATTCTAATATTAGTAAGACATCGGTTACAATAATTATACCAAGACCTGAAGGGTTTGTTCCTATTACCACTATGAGCACACTTCCAGCTTCGACATCTACTGTAACAAACACACCAATGAAATTGTCTGAAATCAAGTGGGATTCGGACTTCTCAGATCCAGACATTCTGGACGTAGTAGGTGTGCAGGGAATAATAAATGATATAGAAGATAAAGCCAATACATCAATCAATCTCAGCAACATAACTGTTAGTATGAATGATACAAGACGTATAGCGATTGCCTTAAGAGATAACACAAATATTACCACAATTAATATTGCTAACACAAATCCTTTAATCTTGGGCTTTATGGCGCTCTGTCTTAATGCCATTTTCAAAAACCTTAAAGATCCTGTTGAGAGAAAAGTCTATTTCCATGAAGATTATGCACCAATATCTTTGTTGAATGAAGGGTTTGAAATACCTAAAGAAGCAGGAACAGCACTTGCTGAGCCTAAACCTAAGCCTATAGATAAACCTAAGTCCGCCCCTAAAGAAGAAGCACCTAGCATATTACCTAAGCTTGCACTTACAGCAATAACCGTTGTTGCTGGAGCTTTCATCACCTGGCAATACTCAAACCCAGTAAAAGCTATCTCCATTTTAGGGAGTGGAATTATGGCTTGGAATGGGTATGACCATAACATAGGTAAACTTGGTGTAGCTGCGGGTACAATACTTGGAACTCTAAAATCTCACAGAAATGGCAACACAAGTGCAGAACTTACCTGCCTGGTCACTTTAGCTATAAATGCTGCTGCATGGGTATACACCATAGCACCAAGTAAGGGAGATGGTCCCACCCTACCCTAATTTTCACGGCTTTACTATGGGTACCCCAGCAGGGGCATTTAATGGTGGTATTGTTAAAGTATTATTTGCTGTGCCAGGTTTTGATCCAGCTGGAGGGGTAGTTGTTGTACCGGGCTTTGGTGGCTCTACTGGAGCAGTATTTGTTACTCCTGGCTTCACTTCAGTTGGAGTTTTTGTAGTTGTAGACCCAGTTGAAGCAGCTTTTGTTGCGGCATTAAGTTCTTCTGGCGTAAGTTTAACACATGGATTTGTGACTTCAAGCCATCTTCCTCCAACCTTTTCATGGTTTACATACTTGCTATAACACTCGCGTACTGGAGAACCTTCTTTAGACTCTCTATAGCCTACAGGGCACTTGCCTTTCATTTTTATATAGATGTCGGCAAAAGGAAGACTGTTAACTTTATTATTCTCTTCACCATTTAGGTCTCTAACCTTATCCCAAGTAGCATAACCTGTGATGTATGCAGGGTGCTTCAGCTCCTCGCATGAATTCTGAATCATGCATGGACTCTTAATTAACCCAGTTACCAGTCCCGTATCTTTTGTTAGGTTACAAGAACGCTGCGGCTCTGTTGCTTGGTCCGCTTTTAGAGTATGAAAGCTGCTAAAATCTCCCATAGATTTGTTGATGATCCTTTTATCATTCTCATTCAGATTGCGGTTAAGTGAGTGAGCTAGGGCTTGAACGGAATTAAGCGTTTTTAGAGCTCGGTAAAACTGAATTTTATACAGGTTGTAATAGGTATAATCACAATTGCCGGTTATCTTCGAGCAATCAAAGTTCTGGCGTTCTATAAGCGCAGGAGGATTCCACTGATATCTGATAAATGGCTCAATACCAGTTTGCATATCACAAGATCCATTGATTACAGCCCCTTGCGTTAACTTAGGCCAGGCACTTATGCCATAACTGATACTAGGATCTGGTTCTGCAGCGCAGTCCGTTGGGATCTGCACACACATTTTATCATATTCATAACTGCTAAAGTTCCAACTTGATGCAGGTTGCAAGCAAATCATATTACTTTTATCAACTTGGCTTGGCATTTTCAGTGCACCTGGGCAATAAATCCGCATTGCATCTTCTTCATGCTCCATGCCATTGCATCCTTGCACTTTTGGTATAGGACAATTTTGTGGGTTGCCAGGAGGGCAGTTGCAATAGGCCCTATCGCGATCTCCAGCAGGTATAAAGTAATTAGGCTTTGTTTCGTCCCCTTGATCATCCGCAATTTTTAAAGCATTACAGGTTTCAGATCGTGTATCCAAAATCACAAAAGCCGGTACTGTATCTGATATCATATGTGGTATTATGGCTTGAAATGTCACGCCGTAAACCGTCATCACATCTCTGTTATAGATCTTGGCATCTTTATCGAGATAATATTCTCTGATAGCAAAATCATCATGCGGTAACGGCAATTTCTTATATGTAAGCGGTAGTGCTGCTGCTGTTCCAGTAATATTACCATTCTTATCAAGCTTAAATGCGTCTCCAGCTGCATTCTTTTTAGCAGGGCTTTTATCGGCATCATAATAGATTATCTCACCATCTGCACCAGTTTCTACAAAAACAGGTCGTACAGCTGGTGCTTTATCTTTTCCTACCGCATATTCAGCGACTACTTTTAGATGTGAATCTCTAGGAGTCGGTCTAGGAGCACAACCTATGTATAGTCTATCATCGCAATCAGCTCCCTCACAGGCGCATATCTTACTTGGATCATTCAAATCTACCACCGCTCTATAAACTTTCCTGTTCTTATCACTAGGGAAACTTCCACTGGCTTTTAGTGTATCAACCACAGTGTTATCGCCTGGAAATTTATACCGCAGCAATAGCGGTCCATCAGATGCTTTGCCATTAAGCAACTTTATTACCGGTTGTTGGAAAGTGCTTTTATAATCTCCAATATACTGCTCTAAGCTAGTATCAGGGTCAACATATGGTGCAATATCTGCAGCTATCACCGGGTTATAACTCGGTGGCCCTGCATTTAGAGGCTCTTCAATGCAACCTATAAGGGCTTTATCCCAATCACCAACCGGTGCAGTACAGGCATTATTTACAAGTGCATTAACTAAATATGCACAAATTACATTTCGCTTACCGAGATTTACTTTAACATTATTTCCGCTCGATAATATAGCACTATGGGGAAGGAAGCGCTTTAAACAAACATGGTCGCCCCAAATGCCTGATCCAACAACTTCTATCTCTTCTTCCCCGGATTTATTCCTTATGGGTTTACCAGTAGTAGAATTCTTTTTGACTACAATTCTATAACCGCCTTTTCTTAATATTTTTCTGCCATCTCCATCCTCAGGACTTTTTATGTCTGAGGGAAGAAAGATAGCAGAATAGTCATCACCCCAGGCAGGTCCGGTAGGCCAAGAGCACGCATTCCCGCGAAAAGCATTTCTTGCCCAACAATAACTGCGTGTAACTGTATAGGTGGTATCTGGGCTATCTTTATCTCGTTTAAATATAAAGCGCTCTCCCCAAGTTTTGAATTTGTTGCGGCATGCTTCCTTAACACCAGCACTATCATAGGTGCCATATTTATCATCCACGCCACCAAATCTTTTAGACCCAGCCATATAGTTATAACAGTCGTTATCCAACTCGCTTGCAACCGCTGGCTTAGGTAGCAGTGTTAACATAAATATTGCGAGCAGTACTAATACCAAGACCCAAAATCTATCGCGCATTCCCTTAATTATTTTTGGGTCTTGGTATAATATAACTCTACTTAGCATGAGCTGTATCCAAAATTGCCATATCAGATTCCATACCAGTTAGATTAAGCAATAACATTTTATAAATATCATCTTGCTTAACCAAGAAGCTTCTTCTAGAAGCTGAATAACTTTTTACTTTATGTAATTCATCATCTGTTAACCTATAGCAGCGTCTAAAGTATTTATCTGCATTTTTATCACTCAGAAATATCTTGGTTCCCATCATATCGATCATTGCCTGATAATCCGAATCTTTTTCAAACTCATCCTGATGCACGCAGTTTGCAACCATAATTCCATTTTTAGTATCAAGTACTCTTAACCATTCACTTAATACTTGCTTCAAATGCGTGATGCTATAGAGCGCATCAAACTTACTTATATATATTATGGTAGGCCCCTTATTCCCAATACTATTAAGTACATATTCCAGGAATACACCCATATAAGCTTTGAAGACTCCTTGATCTTTCATAAGCTCTGACAAATCTATACCAACGATCTTCGAGGTTGATTTAAATAAATCAAATTTCTGCTCCTCTTCGCTGAAATATGCCAAAAACTTATTTTCATTTTTGAAAAAGTCCTGAGCACTTTCATTTAACGAACTGTCATTCAAATTGGCAAGAAGTGAATTCAACACATCTACCTTATTAGGCAAATCAATATTCTCGTAAAGCTTCAGAGCTACTGCATCAAAAACTTCTTCATAGCTTTGTATTGAACGCGCCTTAGGGAAAATAGCATCAATCAACCAATCCTTAAATAAACTTGGCTTTCGCTTAAACGACTGTAACATGAAAGGATTAAGCTTAAGTTTCTTTACATCCTCACCACTCAAATAAGTGCCACCCAAGGTTTCTATAAAATTTTTACTGTTACCTTCTAAATCTATATAAAGCACAGTTGGTTCAACTTTAAGTGCCTGCGTTAACAAAAATCTAGATATGACAGTTTTGCCGCTCCCTGAGGGACCAACCAAAAGGGTGTGTCCTAAGCCATTTTTATTATGAAAGTTAAAATAAAAAGCCGTTCCTTTATCAGTTCTTACTAGAGAAATTGGTGCTCCCCACTTAGAGCCTTGATAGTTTCCTACTTCTCTATCAAATATCGTGCAATATGCTCCAATGCGCTTTGTATCTAAATAGCTAAAGCGACCATGAGTTAAAAAGCGCATATTTCCTGGCAGTTGCCCCCAGAATAATGCAGCCATATTAAAGTCTTCACGAATACATGATATACCTAATTTGTGCAGTACTTTTGACGCCTGCTTCATTCTATCTTCAAAGAATTTTATTTCATCACTGAAGATAGTAATAGTGGTCTGTTGTTTGCAATAGCTAAAGTCTCCATCATCCTCAGCAGTCATAAATCGCTTTATGCCGGTGACTCTATTAATGTATTCACCTTTCGATAAATATGCAATTTCCGCAAGTGGCGCATATTCATGTATAGCGATTTTTGGAGGTACAAATATAATGGTCTGCGTTAACACATACTGAAAACCAAGTTGCAGCAGTTGATCTAATATTTCTGGCGAGATCTCATAGTAATCCTTAATAGAAAACACTGCGGCATAACGCTTGTCTCCGTTGTTTTCTAGGTCTATGTCTATAGAATTAAAATTAAACTTAATTGTTTCTCCAGCAAGAACTGTAGATATATCTTGCGTGGCCAGAAATACCTTGCGCTGATCAAGATGAAGCAGATGATAATAAAACATCATCTGCTCGGAAATAACACCCTCTTTAGTCTCTATAAGGCCCAATCGCCTTGCTCCTTGCTTTGCAAGCTTATTCAAAAGCTGCGCAGTTATGGCTTCCAGTTTTTTATGAGATTCCTCTAAATACTTTAACTGCTCTTTTTTTATCCAAGGATACACTAAAGACTTTAGTAGGCTACCCAAATTAACAATACTATGCGATGACCCCTGGTACAGCAAAGTTATGTATACAGTGTTGACCAATTGTTTATCAAAGTTATTTTTCGCACACCAATCAGCATTTAGTTTACGAGCAAATTCATTTTTAAATGACGCTCTAGGCATTACATTTTTGCGACTACGTACTGTATGCAAGTAAATTGCCACCTTATAATCTTTAACAGTTTCAGAAATAGCCTTGCTAATCTCATCTCGAAGCACCGTTGTATAACTAGATAAATCTACTGACTCGCCCGTTATTTCAATAGTTTGCACTAGCTCACCATCTTTGGTAAGCACCGTGTGCGAATCATAGTGACAAACTGCGGGAATACTATCAGCCACCTCTAGGTTGACCGGTACGTTTGGAAGATCTGAAAGTGTAGCTTTATCTAGCACAGAAAAATAATAAGTTGATTTCTAAGTTTAGATTAGAAACCATCTTGAGTTTGGTCAATGAAAAACTGCTATATCCGTTAAACCTAAAATCTTAAGGATGACAATTGTCTTGGTTCTCTGCACACTTCTCTTATCTTACATTTAACAGTATACCCTGCCAATTTAGCCAATGGAAGTCCCAGAGCAAAATATTTTTATATCTCATATAGACAACTTATTTGATCTGCTTGCAAATCGTCCGCATGCAGAATTCTATTCACCGTCTTATTATAATCTTGTAATGTCTTGAGATTTGATGGCCTCATCGGCACATTAGTTGCTGCAAATTCCTTTTGCAATTTAGTTGCCTCGGTAAGATACGCTTTATTTTCTTCTTTGGGTAACTCTTTTATAAAATCATCCAGCGCTTTGCTCAATACTTTAATGTTCTCTTGTAATACTTCATTAAGTTTAGAAACTTCTGTGTCGATATTCCGTAATTCATTTTCCTTGTCACTAACGGTGCTTGAAGAGTTATATAGGCCAACACCAATTGCAACAATGCCGGGGGCTAATCCAATTAGCCACCTCTTAGTTGCAGTATCGGTTGCAGTTATCATCTTGTACATAGAAAGACAGCTTATAACGACACCCACTACTGCGCTCACAATCCCAAATACAAATTGATTCATTTGAGATTTGTGAAATTCTTCTCTTTTTACAGTAACAAAATGGATAATGCGGTCAAAGGTCTCATTGATCTCATTATTAAGATCTTGAACACCCCTTACAACCACATTCCTCTTTGCATCTAATTTTACAGTGAATGCACGATCATCTAAGATTCCCGTCTTTTTAGCGTCGTCCACACAATCTGCATAAATCTCAAGAGTGCCAAGGCCCATTTCTTTAAGTAAGTCATCAACTTGCGCAAGTATGGAGGCTTTGAAGCTATTTCTAATCTCATCTAGTGTGGTCGTCAATACTACATATCCCGGCATTGGCTTTGCAAGTACATTATCCTTCGTATAAGGACCTAAAAGACTATTCTGGCAATCTTTTACAGCGCACCTTATTGTATTCAAGCTGCGATTAACTTGCTCTTTTGTTAATTCTCTCATTATACACCTTAGATTCGCGTTATAGTTATACGCATTATAAGCCAATTTTGCCAGAAAATCAATCTATGTATCCTGGCACTACTGTCTCCATAGAGGTAGGTTTGATACCTAATTCAGCAAAACCATTTTCGCTGGCTAAGATATTATCAGACCTAAGTAACTTTACTTGATCGACCGTAAGTGGAGGTCTAGGAAGCAGACTAAAAGCTGTAGCCATAATATTTGCTAGCCAAATCGGGATAGGTAAAAGTAAGCGTTTTCGATGAGTGGTCTTTAAAATGAACTCTTCTATCTCACGCAGACTATAGACTTTTGGCCCCCCAAGCTCAAGTACTTTACCATCTTTATCGTCAATACAGGCGAGTACCGCCCTTGCTACATCATCCACATACACGGGTTGGAGCTTTGTAGCACCTCCACCTATCAGAGGCAAGAAAGGTGAGATCTTTGCAATATTGTTAGACATGTTAAAGAAATTATCTTCAGGACCAAACATTGCAGAAGGGCGTAAAATAGTTGCTTTTGGAAAGTTAGATAGCACCCCTTTTTCCCCAGCTAATTTACTAGTTGCATAATTGGATCTCTTGTTTTTATCAACACCAAGTGCAGATATGTGAACAAGTTTCTTTATGCCATGTTTCTTGCAAAGCTCGGCAACTTTACTTGGTAAGTTATGGTGAATTGTATTGAAATTCTGTTTACCACTAGGAAATAATATTCCAACTAAATTTATAACATAGTTGGACTTGCTTATATGTTTTTCCAAATTTTTAAAATCCGTTGCGTCACAATCAATAACTACTACCTGCCCTACACTTCCTGCCACCCTCAATTGCGCGGCCTTGAGTGAGGCATTGCGAGATATAACTTGAATTCTAACCCCAAGTTTGGCTAATCTTCGCACCACATATATACCTAGAAAACCGGATCCGCCTATAACAGTTACAATGGAATTTTTTTGTGCCATATAATTTTCCTCAGTGCTTGTAGTTTTTTTATTATTTAAGCCTTGCAAAATACCGCATTGGTATTTAAAGATAGTACTAAGACTTTTTAAGTATAAGTGCAAAAGTAAATTATTTATCTAGGAGATTCAAGCTTTATGAAGCTAAACCCATTATCAAGTCAGGAAAAATTTCCATTTGAACTGCCAAAATTGCCATATGCAGTAAGTGCTCTTGCTCCGCATATATCGGAAAATACCTTTAATTATCATTATGGTAAACACCATCAGGCCTATGTTACCAACTTAAATAATTTTGTTAAGGGTGCTGAGCTCGAGAATAAAACTCTAGAAGAGTTGATCTTGCAATCGGCAGGAGACGCAAGCAAAGTTGGTATATTCAATAATGCCGCACAGGTTTGGAACCATACATTTTTCTGGCATTGCATGAAACCCGGGGGCGGGGGTGCACCTAAGGGTAAGTTACTTGATATGATAAACAGTACCTTTGGTAGTTTAGATGCTTTTAAAGAGCAGTTTAAACAAGCTGCCATAACTCAATTTGGAAGTGGGTGGGCATGGCTTGTTCTCGAAGAGGGCAAGTTGAAGATTACCAAAACTCCTAATGCAGATTTACCAATGGTCCATGGACAAAGAGCAATTCTTACAATAGATGTTTGGGAACATGCATATTATTTGGATTATCAAAACAGAAGACCTGATTATATCACGATCTTTTTAGATCATCTGATTAATTGGGACTTTGCAGACAAAAATCTAAATATGTAGTGGAAGACTTAGGGAGTCGATATGACGCTAATCGATAAATACAAGAATATTATGTCGAGGACTTCTGTCCCCGCTAAAAGCCCTACCTTGAATCCTGATGGGCAGATAAGCAAAAATTGGTATAATGACCGATATGAATGGATGTTGGTACAGAGAAATCTACTATTTGTTATCTTGGTAGTATCAGTTGTAGTAATTGTGTTTTTAAACTTTAGTATAAGCTATATAAAAAGCACTAAATCAATTGAACCATTTGTTATTGAGATTGAGCCAAAAACAGGAGTGCCAACGGTAGTTGAGCCTTTAAGTGTTATCGCATATAGCAGTAACGAAGTTATCAATAGATATTTTATATGGCACTTTATAAAATTGCGCGAAGAATATAACTACATAACCTTCCCAAGGACGATGAGTGAAATAAGGTTATTTTCCAGCGACATAGTTTATGGGCAATATCGTAGAGCTGTTGACCAAAACAACCCTCAAAGCCCATATAATTTATATGGTCAAGGTAGTGTCAGAACTGTTGAGATGAAATCATTTATAATGCAGGAAGCTAACACAGCTCAGGTTAGAATTCGCATGCTGGTTGAAGGTGCACAACAAGCGACAATGGATAAGATTATTCTTTTGAGCTTTGATTATAATGATTTAGAAATGTCTGATGAAAAACGCTTGATAAATCCACTTGGGTTTACCGTTACATCATATAGAATTGATGATGAGAGGTTATAGTGCTAACTAGTGTGCTAAAGGTAATTGTATTAAGTTTTGTGATGTTGAGCGTTGCCATGTCCAATGCTCTTGCAGCACCAAATGGAGTTAAAGGGAGACCTATAGCCTTAGATAGCCGCATTAAAACATATATATATAGTGAGAATGAAGTTTTTCGTTTGGTAGTACACTATGGATATCAAACCAGCATAGAATTTGCGGATGGCGAAGAGATTCAAACTATATCCGTTGGCTATAGTTATGCATGGCAAATTACGCCAGTTGGGAGGCGTTTATTCATCAAGCCACTCGAAGATAATATTGCAACAAATATGACCATTCTTACTAATCGCAGATCATATCAGTTTGATATTGAATCTAGACCACTAACATATGCAGTAGATGAAGAATTAGTTTATGTAGTTCGCTTTTTCTTCCCGGATAGCGATTTTGATGCTACCAGACCTCAAATAGCTGCGATTGAAGTTGATCCTATACCTGTTGTAAAGCCTTTCAACTTCTGCTACACGCTAACTGGACCAGACAAAGTTGCACCGGTAAAGATATTTGATGATGGTATTAATACATTCTTCAAACTTCCAGACTGCAATGAAGTACCTAAGTTTGATCTTATTGAAAATGGAGTGGCCATTCCTCAAACGCCAAGAAGGAAGGGTGAGTACATAATTTTGAACTCAGTTGCGCATCACTATAGATTGACATTTAAAGGCAATCAGGTTGTTGATGTGTTTAATGAAAAAATAGTTTCCGGTGACCATTGTGATGAAAGATGATGCTTCAAAAAATCAGGAAGTTAATAACCCTGAAAACCAAGAAATTACCACTCCTGAGAGTCCGGAGACTACCAGCTCTGATACTCAAGAAGCTCCACTTACTGCAAATACTTCTCCGGATATAGGTGCTGGCCCGGATCATGAAGATAAGGGCTCTCAAGATCAGGAATCTACCATTCCAGAAAGTCAAGAAACTAGCACTACTGTCATTCAAGAACCAGTTGAAGATAGTTTTTACCCAGCTCCTAATACTCCTGATCAACCATCAGCAGCTGAGCAACCTAGCACTAATCAGGATTCTGGTGGTCTAAAAGCTATTCCACCAACTATTAATGCAACCGATCAAGATGTAAGTACACCTAGTGATAATGGAGGCGCAGGCAATGGAGGGGGCAATGGTCCCACACAGTTTTCAGCAGTAGCTACCCCCGCAGGATCAAAAAAGTTCTTAATGCTTGGCATAGGCGCAGTAGTAGCGATCGGCTTTTACTTTGTTTTTGAAGAGATAAGATCTGGTAATAAAGTTGAGAAGACTCCATCAGAACAAATTCAAGAACGTTCCAAGGCTGATGCAGAAAAGCTGATAAAAGGAACTACATCAGTATCTCCTGCAGATCAAGTGCAAGTAACACAAGCACCAAAGCTTCCAGCAACGCCGCCAATACAAGCGCCTCAGCCACCTGAGCCACCGCCACCACCTGTACCAGCTGCACCACAAGCGCCTATTTTCCCACAAACCCCAGGGCAACCTACTCTCCCAACCCCATTTGCTCCGGAATCTACTCCATCGCCTGAACTATTTGCAGCAGCTAAAGAAAACGATGATGCACGCTTGAAGGCTCTAGAGGCAAGACGCAAGGTGTCTATAATGGTTCTAGGTGGAGGAGGCAAAGGTGGTGAAGGAAGCGATGAAGAGAAAGATAAGGACAAAGATAAAGACAAGGACAAAGATAAGGATAAATGTAAAGAAAAAAAGGATAAGGCAGGATTTTTAGGTTTTGGAGAAGGAGCTTTTGGAGAAACCTTACTTGCAAAAACTAAAGCAAAGCAAGTTAAGGCTACTCTAATTGGTAGACTTGACAGCATGATAGCTGAAGGAAAAATTATTCATGCTATTCTAGAAAATGCGATAAATACTGATTTGCCTGGCCCACTGCGCGCAATTGTTACGAGAGATGTCTATGCGGAAAGCGGCAAAGGTGTCCTTATACCAAAAGGTTCTAGAGTCATAGGAACTTATGAAACACAAGTTAAAGCCGGTCAAACTAGAGTTGCTGTTCTATGGAATAGGCTGATTCGTCCGGATGGTGTGGATGTGGCATTAGATGCCCCTGGTACAGATGCGCTTGGAAGAGCTGGTATACAAGGTTTCTTGGATGATAAATTCTTTACCAAGCTAAGCAATGCATTACTTATTTCATTCGTAGTGCCTGTTATAGCTGACAAGATCTTCAAGGTTAAAGGGCAAAATGATCCTCAACAAACGGTAGTTAGCACGAATGCGTCAACTGGTATTACAACAACCGCTAAAACCACAACCTTCAAACAAGAGCAGGTTCAGCAGAGTAATCAGCAGTTTAATGAGATCATGAGTAAGGCGATCCAAGAATCATTTGCTACTACACCAACTATTTATGTAGATCAAGGTGCTCAGATAAATATCTTCGTAAATAAAGATATCATATTCCCTCCTGACTCTATGTTAGGTGGCGCCAAATTAGTTAGGTAATAATATGAGTTTAACTGCATTAGAAACGTATCTGGAACCTTTGAAAAAGGTGTTCGCTGAAGAAGGAGTCAGTGAGATTTCTATCAATCGTCCTTTTGAAGCATGGGTTGAAAACAAAGGTGATATAAGATACGAAAGCATGCCAGAATTGGATCTTGAGCATCTTAAAGGCCTTGCCCAGCTAGTTGCACAATCAACAGAGCAACGCATTAGCGAAGAAACTCCGCTGTTATCTGCAACGCTACCTACAGGGTTTAGGATTCAGATAGTTATCCCACCTGCATGTGAACCTGGCACAGTTGGAATGTCCATTCGCAAACCATCCGCAATGAAGATGGATCTGGATGCCTATGAACAGTTAGGCGCCTTTGATAATACATCCGTGGAAGAGTTGAAAGACGATAATATAGGAAAACTTAACACCCTACTGAAAGAAGGTAAGATCAAAGAATTCCTGCGCATGGCCATCATTACCAAACAAAATATAATCGTAAGCGGTGGTACTTCCACCGGTAAAACCACATTTACCAATGCTATGCTTAAGTCTATACCAAGCGAAGAACGTTTAATAACTGTGGAAGATGCTCGCGAAATTGAGCTTTCAAATCATCCAAATCGCCTGCATTTATTAGCATCTAAAGGGGGACAAGGGCGCGCACAAGTTACTACGCAGAATTTAATAGAAGCATGTTTAAGGTTGCGCCCAGATCGTATTATTGTAGGAGAGCTAAGAGGCGCTGAAGCTTTCAGCTTTCTTAGGGCAATCAATACCGGGCATCCAGGCTCCATTTCAACCCTCCATGCCGACACTCCGATGATGGCTATCGAGCAATTGAAATTGATGGTAATGCAGGCAGGTCTAGGTATGCCACCAGCAGAGATTAAGGAATATATATTAAATGTTGTTGATATTGTAGTTCAATTAAAGCGCGGTGCTAAGGGCAAGCGCTATATATCAGAAATATATTATCGCGATGCAAGGAAATAAGGATTAAAATATGGGTGATGGTTTTATAAATAATATAAGAAATTTGATGCTGGCGTTTTTAGGAGCCATCTTTTTGCTCGTACTTTCTATGTATTTTTCCGCAGTTGCCTTTTCCCTTTCTGAATACGGAATAATGAACGTTCCATATGACTTCATAGTTTCACTTAAGCCTTTCTCCGTAATGTATACATGGTATATGTGGTGGATTGCTAATTTTGCAGTAATCAGTCTTGAATATCACAACTACTTTATAGGACGGCTACTAGGGTGCACATTTGGACCACTTATAATAACCATATTTATAACCTGGCATTATCGCCATATATTATACGAACGTAGACCCTTCAAACGAGAAGAGTCCTTACATGGCGATGCTCGCTGGGCAAGTGAGTCCGATGTAAAGTCCGCAGGATTGCGTTCTAAAAATGGTTTAATGATAGGGCAAGATAAACGTGGATACTTTGTGGCCGGTGGATATCAGCATGCACTGTTATTCGCGCCAACTGGTTCTGGTAAAGGTGTGGGATTTGTTATTCCGAATCTTTTATACTGGGATGAATCGGTATTTTGTCACGATATTAAACTTGAAAACTATGAATTAACAAGCGGTTGGCGCAAAAAAATGGGGCAAGATGTATACGTATGGAGCCCTGCTGACCCTGATGGTTTTACTCACTGTTATAATCCAATTGACTGGGTAAGTGCAAAACCAGGACAGATGGTGGATGACGTGCAAAAAATTGCCAACCTTATTATGCCCGAGAAAGAGTTTTGGAATAACGAAGCTCGCTCACTATTTTTGGGTGTAGTATTATATTTGTTAGCAGTTCCCGAGAAAATAAAATCATTTGGCGAAGTGGTTAGAACCATGCGTAGTGATGATGTGGTTTATAATCTTGCAGTGGTGCTTGACACAATTGGGCAAGATATCCACCCTGTTGCTTATATGAATATTGCTGCATTCCTACAGAAAGCTGACAAGGAACGAAGTGGTGTTATATCTACTATGAACTCAAACCTTGAGCTTTGGGCCAACCCACTTATTGATACTGCTACTGCATCAAGTGATTTCAACATCCTTGAATTCAAGAAAAAGAAAGTGACCGTGTACGTAGGGCTAACACCTGATAACTTAAAACGCCTTCAACCGCTCATGCAGGTATTTTACCAGCAAGCTACAGAATTCCTATGCCGCAAGATGCCAACCAAAGAAGAGCCGCATGGTGTGCTGTTTATGATGGATGAGTTTCCAAGCCTTGGTAAGATGGAACAATTCATGACTGGTATCGCTTACTTTAGGGGGTACCACGTACGCTTGTTCCTAATTATTCAAGATACTGAACAGCTCAAAGGTATTTATGAAGAAGCCGGAATGAACTCGTTCCTATCTAACTCTACTTACCGTATTACCTTTGCTGCGAACAATATGGAAACTGCTAACCTGATATCACAATTAGTTGGCAATAAGACAGTTGATCAAGCTTCTTTGAACTCGCCTAAATTCTTGGATTTCAACCCGGCATCACGTTCAGTAAACGTATCCAAAGCGCAGCGCGCGTTGCTTCTGCCGCAGGAAGTTATTGGACTACCGCGTGATGAGCAGATAGTTCTTATTGAATCTAAGCCCCCGATCAAATCGAAGAAGATCATCTATTATGAAGATTCTTACTTCACCAAGCGCCTACTTCCTCCCATTAGTGTCCCTCAACAAGAGCCATATGATCCTAGAAAAGCTAAAGACTTGCTGAGTAAGAAAGAAAAAATCACCGCCGGTGCCGATGAAGGTGATAGGGATGAGCATAAGCCTGCTTAAGCGTAGAGTAATTATAAATGTTAAGTACAGAAGCTCAAATTTCACGCATATTATACTTTATTGAAAAAAAGGAAGAGACGGAAGAAACTATTGCCGAATTTAGAGCTTATCTAAGTGAATTGGCTAAAAGCGCGCCTATTACAGACATACTCGTTGGATTTTATAGCGATAGATTTATGTCCCTAGTAGGATTCTGTTTTTATCAAGACTCTATAAAAATGAGGTTTATTAATAGTATTTTAGATATTGATCCAAATTTATTAATAAGGTTTGGGGAGTCAAAAGCAGCAATCGTGGTTGTTTGTAACTCCATACCATACGTTTATGCCCTAAAAAAAGCAAAGGATAATGGGCAATACACCTTAAGAAAAACTGTCTATCATTCAAGAGTATCCCCACTTTGCGTTGCTGTACAATGCAAGAGTATAGCAAAGGTCAATGCAGTTTTGTCTCACCCAAAACGTGCAGAACTTATAAAACCTGATATAGGTTATATATGGTGCATTATCTCATATACATCTGCAATAATAGAACTTCACACATGTAAAGAAGAAGAGGAAGCAAAAGAGATTTTAGCCATTTTACAACAGGATGCAGAAAATCTCACGTGTGAATTAGGAAAACAAAGTAACTTAAATTTATTTAATGAAAGAATTGAAGCAATTCATCAAGGCTTAAGTAACATAGATAGTTGGGAAATTTGCCAAGAACTGTATGAGAAGAGCTCCTCTTTAATAACCGCGTTTTATAAGGGATATCTACCAAGTCTCAGCAATATATTTTCTAATTGTAGAGCAATAAACACACATGATGAATTCTGTAAAAACATAATATCTCAAAGAAAGATAGAGAATCACGTTATTAAGACTATTAACTTCATTGAAGAGACGGAAGAATCTGAAGATAATATTAAGGAATTCAAATTACTGCTTAAGGAGTTTGGAAATATGAGGATTAATATCGAAGATATAGCAGTATGGGATCTCAATTTTTGTTCACTGGCTGTAATATCTTCTGCTAAACCTAAGTTTTTAGATTGCATTATCACTATTGCACCCATTCTTTTGATAAAAAATTGTAATTTTAGACATCTATTTGTGGAACAAGGAACAAATCAGCATATGCGATTAGTTCTTAACCCAGAAGATTATAAAAATTATGGCGTATCCTCACTGCCCTGGAAAGCCATAGAACATACGGATCTACCACTGATTAAAGCCATTATTTCTAACCCTTTGTTTGCCAAGGCACTCAGGCTCTGCAACTTTAGTTTTATAGAATGGAAGTTTTCTTGGTATGTTCGAGCTTTTGACTTTTTTTATACATACAAGAGTATTTATAAGGAACGAGATGAGGAGTTTTTACAAGTTTTTGATTTTGAAGGTATTGTACGCCACATGCTAACTTCTGGGGAAACTGGAAGAAAAGGCGCTCTTGGCAGCTTGATAAATTGGATACCTGGCTCATATCTAGATGAATCAAAATCCAGATATGCAGTACTTAATCACATGGTAAGACCTTTAGCAACCACGTTTCTACTAGGAAGACACTTTAGCAATATTGCTCCACAAGTTATTACCATTTTAGCTATTAGTAATAGGCAAGAACGTGGTATGTTTGATTGTTTTCTCCCTGAGCTTTTCCCGATATTAATTGACTTAATTATATACGACACTGTAAAAAGCTATAAGAAACAACCAGAAAATTCTATTGAGCCTTTCAATATTGATAGTGCAGAAGATGTAACGTCTTATCGGCTGAAGTGCATGAAAGAAGTTGAAGAGGCAGAAGCTCTTGAAGCTAATGATGTAGAGAAGGTCGAAGGCAAGAGATATGGTTTATATGTGGGTGGAGCACTTATATTAGGCCTTTCCACATACGCCATTTGGCGATGTTTATCACAAAAATCTCTAAAAGATGATATAGTTAACTCAGTTAAAAATTTTTTCTCCTAGGGACTTCCATTTACTATTTCGGATGTGATATACCATTAAATATAAGATGTCAGAAATGTAGATATATGTTATATTTCTGGCAGCATTTGACAGCAAATTATGGAGTATATAATGCGGTTCACTCTTTCATGGCTAAAACAGCATCTTAAAACTGATGCAGATTTGTCACAAATTTCTGAGACTCTCACTCGTATAGGGCTGGAGGTTGAAGAGGTGGTAGACAAAGGCAAGCAATATGCACCATTTATCATTGCAGAAATTGTTGAAGCAGTTCCACATCCAAATGCCGATAAGCTACGTGTGTGCAAAGTGAATGATGGTAAGCACGTTTTGCAGGTCGTGTGTGGCGCACCCAATGCACGCGCTGGCATCAAAGTAGTGCTTGCACCTGTTGGGGCTATAGTACCTGCCGGCAATTTTGCAATCAAGGCTGCTAAAATTAGAGATGTGGAAAGCCATGGAATGCTTTGCTCAGCAGAAGAACTATTGCTGGATGGCGATTCAAGCGGAATTATTGAACTTGCCTCCAACGCACCTATCGGTGGTCGCTACATGGATTTCGCAGATCTTGGTGAAGTGCTAATTGAAATTGGTCTAACCCCTAATAGGGGAGATGCAGCAAGCGTTCATGGCATAGCACGCGATTTAGCTGCTACAGGAATTGGCGAACTTATTGTACCTGAAGCCGCTCATGTAAATTATACAGACGCATATAAAGTAGTTATTGAAGATGCGGATAATTGCCAAGAATTTGTTGCAACTGTTATAACTGGTGTGAACAATACAAGCACAAGTATCTCGCATATCAATTCCATGCTAATGGCAATAGGTTCTAATCCTAAAAATGCTCTGGTAAATATTTCTAACTTTGCCATGTTTGATTTTGGACGCCCTAACCATATATATGACTTAGATAAAATCAAAGGGACTATAAGAATTAGGAAATCTCGCGCAGAAGAACTATTTGTGGCTTTAGGAGGTATAGAATATAAATTACCTAAAGGGATGCTCGTAGTTGCAGATGATGAGAAAGTACTAGCAGTCGCTGGAGTAATGGGCGGAGAGCTCAGCAAGGTAGTTGAAGAAACAAAAAATATTCTAGTGGAAATTGCAAACTTTCATCCTCAAGCAGTGGCGGAAGCTGGTAGAACACTTAACTTGCTATCTGACTCGCGCTATCGTTTTGAAAGAAGGATAGACGGAGGCTCTACGGACTTCTTTGTAAACTACTTAAATAAGTTAATTATAGAATCAGTAGGTGGCAATATAGGTGGCTCTACTAAAGTTCTTGGAAAAGCACTGGACTATCCAAAAACTGTACCGTTTAATATTGAAAGCATAAGTGAAATTGCAGGTTGTGATATCGATGCGAGCTTCATTCATAAAACGCTTGAGCGCCTTGGGTTCAAGGTTGATGGTAAAACTGTAAGTGTGCCACCCTACCGCCTCGGAGATATAACACAAAACCGAGATTTGGTTGAAGAGGTCTTAAGGATTTATGGTTTAGATAATCTAGAAGCAAAACCGATTCCTCTTGGCTTTGAGAACACAAAAGCTAAACGGCCGCTATTTGCAGATAAAGCAAGAAATTATCTTGTAGCTCAAGGGTTTGATGAGATGATAACCTATGCTTTTGTGAGCCATAAGCAGGCAGAACAATTTGCATTTAAAAACCCAATAGAGCTGCAAAATCCGATTAGTAGCGACATGTCCATTATGCGTGCCTCTTTACTACCTCTACTACTTGAACATGCTGGTAAAAATATGACCTATGGAATGTTGGATGCATCTTATTTTGAAATTGGCAATGTCTTTGAAGGTTGTGAGCCTAATGAACAAAAGCTTACGATAAGCGGAATTAGAACAGGGAAGCACATGCGCAAAACTGCTTTTAAGGAAGAACGTGATGTTGATTTCTATGACGTAAAAGCAACGATGTTCTCACTAATTGAACTCTATGGGCTAGATCCGAATAAATGCAAAGTCAGCCGCGGAGCACCTGCGTATTACCATCCAGGAAAGTCAGCAATGATCTCGCTTGGCAAGAATATTATCGGCTACTTTGGTGAACTTAATATAGCAACGCTCAAAGCCATAGATATTGAGTGTAGTGCCGCTGCTTTCGAACTATTTATGAGTAACTTACCTGAGCTTAAAACTAAAGCTGCGCGCAGCAAGTTAGATGTTTCCTACTTACAGGCAGCAACTAGAGATTTTGCTTTCACCCTAGATAACAAGATAGAAGTGGGGACTATGCTATCCGCTATTAAAGGGGTAGCACCTGATGCTATTGAAAGCATGAATGTCTTTGATATTTACAAGGGTAAAGGTGTGGAAATCGACAAAAAATCAGTAGCCTTTTCCATAACGTTACGACCAAAAACAGAGACTTTTACCGATGCGCAGATTGAAGCTATTTGTCAAAAGGTGATAGCTCTGGTACAAAAGAACTATGATGGCATCCAAAGATAATAGCAGCAACGAACTAAACTTGAATGCATCCCTTGCAGGCAAGATAAGTGAGTGGCTTGAGTTTTTAAAAAATGTTAAGAAACATTCAAAACATACTTTAAAAGCATATGCTACAGACCTGTATTTATTCCTGGAATTCTTAAATACCCACATAGATAAAAAGCTGGATGAAGAAGTGCTCATATCCTTAGAGATACGGGACTTCCGTAGTTGGCTAGCGAACCGTAAGCTGGATTCTCACAAGTCCACCTCTAACGCACGAGCCCTTTCAGTGCTTAAGAATTTCTTCCGCTTTATGAAAAGAAATTACGGAATAACTAATAGCGCCGTGTTTACCGTTGCTATAAAAAAAGTAGAAAAACCATTGCCAAAAGCATTAAGCCAAGAAAAGGCAATGCTAGTGCTGGGTAACACCGATCTATTTGGCGGTGAAACCTGGATAGCCAAGCGCAATAAAGCTATCCTCATGCTGCTTTATGGCGCCGGACTCAGGATATCCGAAGCGCTTGGCATAAGCCTACGCCAAATGCCAAAAGGCGGTGAGCCACTTAATATAATTGGCAAAGGTAATAAGGAAGCCCCAGTGTATTTACTTGCCGAGGTGGTAGAGGCGATACATGAATACATTAAGTCCTGCCCTCATGATTTGAAGGATGGTGCTTTGTTTGTAGGGGTACGAGGTGGTGAACTTAACCCATCAGCATTTAGGACAGAACTTAAAAACCTAGTACGAGCACTAGGCCTCCCCGATCACGCCTCCCCTCATTCATTCCGCCATAGCTTTGCAACTCATCTACTGGCCGAAGGTGGTGATATTAGAGTGATACAAGAATTGCTTCGGCATGAGTCTATCTCCACCACGCAAAGATATACCAAAGTAGACTCATCTCATTTGATAGAAAGCTATAAAAGCTTCCATCCTAGGGTGAAATAGTGTATAATGCCTTCCAGATAATTTAAGCAATAGCATTTTTATGAGAGATTATATACACACTCTAAACAAAGCAGTGGAACCATTCAATGCAGCTTTACTGCCGTATCTGCCATATTTTATAAGAGTATCATCTCTCATGTCCATCGCTTTACCTTTGAAGGATCCATCTATAGCCACTACTAATGAAGAAAAAGGAAGGTATGTTGGCATGTTTATACCCATAACACTTATACTAACTGAATTAATTTTCATCCCTAAAGAGTTTAAAGATCCTTATAATCTGTTAATAATAGAAAAGCTATCAAGATGCTCTATAGTGGAGAGCGGCCCTATCATTTGTTGCTCCATATTACTGCCAGGATTGCTAGGAAATTACATAGGCAGAAAATTTGACCCACCTCTTCCTCTTCCAGCACAATTACAAAACTGAAAAATATTTTCACCAGGGACTTCCATTGTCTATAAGAAGTCAAGTATACTAATAAATATAAGATCAGAAAGGTGCGCCTAAAACTTGGAAAACCTTATACTTTCCCCTGACGAGATCCTCACGTCGCTTTGCTCCTCAGGATGACGGCTCCAATATTCTCGTCATCCTTGTAAAGGTTCGCTAAGTCGGTTCCAGATTATCAACAAAGGTTTAC
>CAYWJW010000008.1:0-42032 GCA_964458795.1 uncultured Candidatus Jidaibacter sp.
GTTCGGTTTGGCTATCCTTTAAATGTCGAACTGCCGCAACTGCTGCTGCACAAACAGCTGGAGGGAGGGTAGTTGTGAAGATAAAGCCTGGAGCATAGCTTCTAATTGAGTCAATTATTTCCTTGTTTCCAGATATATAGCCACCAATAACTCCATAAGCTTTAGCTAAAGTTCCTTGCACTATGTCGATCTCGTCCTCAACGCCAAGCATGTTCGCAATTCCAGCGCCTCTATCTCCATAGAGTCCTGCTGAATGGACCTCGTCTATATAGGTGAGAGCATTATATTCGCGGGCTAGTGCGCATATTTCGCGAACGGGAGAGATGTCACCTAGCATGGAGTAAACAGATTCAAATATAATGATCTTTGGGCGCTCTATAGGATATAATTTCAATTTTGCCTCAAGGTCGGCTAAGTCAGAATGCTTAAATATTACTTTCTCCGCACGACTGTCGCGAATTCCCTGGATCATTGAAGCATGATTCATCTCATCCGAGAACATCACGATATCTGGAATTATCTTAGTCAAGACAGATAAAGTAGCTTGATTTGAGACATATCCAGAAGTGAATATTAAAGCTGATTCTTTGGAATGCAAGTCTGCTATTTCGCGCTCAAGTTCTACAACATAACTATTAGTGCCTGAGATATTGCGTGTACCACCAGTTCCAGCTCCTGCCTTTTTGATAGCATCAATTGCAGCCTGTTTAACTAGTTTATTTTGACTCATGCCCAAATAGTCATTGCTACACCAAACAGTGATATCTCTATTGTGGCGAGCACTATATGCTACAGGGGAAGTCTTAGCATCGTACTGAAGTTCAGTGAAGATCCTATAACGCCCTTCCTTTTTGACCTGGTCTATCGAGTCATTAAAAATCTTTTTATAATTTATCATTCACCTGGCTTCAAAAAGATGTACTACGTACGTATACTGGTTTACTTTAACTTACTATTTAGTTCAATAGTAATTAATTCTTTCCGCTTATTTTCTAGCGATTCAGCTCTTTTCTTGGCAACCAGATAGATTTTGTCTATCTCGGATTGTGAGCAAAGACCTAGTAAAACAGGATCTTTAGGTTTTATATTATTAGAATTCCAATGCGATTTTGAACGAACTGATTCAATTGTATTCTTAGTTGTACCTATAAGTTTCACAATTTGGGCATCTGAGATTTCTGGGCAATTTTTTAAAATCCATGCAATAGCATCTGGCTTGTCCTGTCTGCGTGCAACTGGTGTATACTTACCTTTTGTTTGCTTTGATTGGGTGTAGTTGAGCCTTGTTGCAGCTTCAGATAATTTTAATTGTGTGCTTGGATCTTTTTCGCAACGCTCCAGCTCTTCGCGGGTTAACTGGCCAGAGACGATAGGGTCAACCCCAACTATACCTTTAGCAACTTCGCCATCGGCGATGCCTTGAACCTCTAGTGGGTGAACTCCACAGAAATCAGCGATTTGTTCAAAGGTAAGAGAAGTGTTTTCAATTAACCATACAGCGGTAGCCTTGGGCATCAATGGAGTGTTCATATCAAATAATCCTATCACATATGTTTGGAATTTCAGAAGAATTAATTACTATTTACATGTGTTTGAGCTGAATGTCAATTGCCTTCGGTGTTAGAGAGTATAAAAATATTTTGCCTTGGGACTTCCATTGACCTTTTTTGCGGAGTATACTAATAAATATAAGATCAGAAAAGTGTGCTTAAGATCCTAAAATTGTCATACCGGAGAGTAGTGGGTCGAGCCAGATGATGACATGTAGTGTAGAGAATCAGGATAATGTGTGAATGCGAACAAGCCCAGAGTGCGCTAAGCATGCAATATAATGGACTATTTGATTTCCTAGCCTTAGGAGAGTGGAATATTGTTTTTATCCTATTTATTACGGGATTCTTAGGGAGCTTCACACATTGTATAGGTATGTGCGGCCCTTTCGCCTTATCCATATCCGAGATGCGCTTGATGAGCCTAAGCCCGGCAAAGCTCACCCAAAGCCAAAAGATGATGGCGCTTTTTGCAACGCCATACTACCTTGGTAAGGCTATAACATATACCTTATTGGGTAGTATATTTTTTCTGGCATCAGCGATGCTTAAGAATGTGCCGATGATCAACTATTTGGCTTTTATATTACTAGTACTAGTTGTATTAGCCTTTGTTCTAATGGGAATTAACAATGCGGTGAGTTTTGGAGGAAAGCCACCGATTAAGTTCAAATGGCTTATTAAGCTGGTAGAGCATTATATTAAGACTATAGGAAGTCAGTTTGGCATTAAAGGTCTTATAACTGGCATGATCTTAGGACTTATACCTTGCGGGTTAGTGATTGCTTCTATAACGCAGGCTGCAAGTTATGCGCAAAACCTTTGGGTAATGGGGGTTGCAGTTTTTATGTTTGGTATTGCTACAATTCCTGGGTTGTTTCTTGTAGCATTTTTTGGTGGAGTAGTGCTAAGTTCTGCTTCTAAAAAGATTTTCAAAATACTCTATGCAGTAGTTATGTTTTATAACGCTTTTGTATTGTTAATATACGCGTTGAAACTAGTATAGTTATGTGCTAGCTTGAGTCTGCAATTTAGTTTTTTGGTAAAGATGGTAGCTGTAACTCAGTCAGTAAAATACAATTATGACATTGTAAAACTTTATGTTTTAGCATCATTGTTCTGGGGATTTGTGGGGATGCTATTTGGCCTAATTCTTGCAATTCAACTAACTTACCCAGAATTTGCATTTGACACTGCATGGTCGACATTTGGCCGTTTACGACCAATACATACTAATGGAGTTATATTTGCCTTTGGTGGAAATGTTCTTTTTGGCACTTCAGCGTACGTTGTGCAAAGAACTTGCGGGGCTAGGCTGTTTGGAAGTATGGCCTTTCAGAAATTCATATTTTGGGGTTACCAAACTTTTTTAGTGCTAGCCTTATATGGATATTCACAGGGTATAACTCAAAGTCGTGAGTATGCTGAAGGACAATGGTACGCCAATTGGTTGTTGGCAGTGATTTGGCTTTCATATCTTTATGTATATATGCAAACTATCATCAGGCGTACCGAGCCACACATATATGTAGCTAATTGGTTCTACCTTGCTTTTTTAGTGGTAGTTGCAATTTTATATGTTGGCAACAATATATCCATACCGATCTCTTGGACCACTAGTGTATTTGTGTTTTCTGGTGTACAATCAGCGATGATTCAATGGTGGTATGGGCATAATGCTGTTGGATTTTTCTTAACTGCTGGTTTCTTAGGAATAGTTTATTATTTTGTACCAAAGCGAGCTAACAGGCCAGTATACTCATATCGTTTATCTATCTTACATTTTTGGGGATTGGTGTTTCTGTATATCTGGGCTGGTGCGCACCACTTGCATTACACTGCGCTTCCAGATTGGACTCAAACCCTTGGGATGACTATGTCGCTTATGCTTTGGGTGCCTTCATGGGGGGGTATGGTCAATGGTATAATGACCTTGTCAGGTGCTTGGCATAAACTGCGGGATGATCCGGTGTTACGCTTTATGGTACTAGCCTTGGCCTTTTATGGAATGGCTACATTTGAAGGACCGATGATGGCAATTAAATCAGTAAATGCGCTTAGCCATTATACAGAATGGACGATTAGCCATGTGCATTCTGGTACTTTGGGTTGGGTTGGCTTCATCAGCTTTGGTGCACTTTATTATTTGATTCCAAAATTATGGGGTAAAGAGGAAATGTATTCGCTCAAGCTTGTGAACTTGCACTTATGGCTTGCCTGCATTGGTATAGTTCTTTACATAACTTCCATGTGGGCTGCAGGGCTTATGCAAGGGTTGATGTGGCGTAGTTACGATGATCTTGGTTTTCTTCAGTATTCATTCGTAGAGATTGTAAGTGCGCTTCACCCACTTTATGCAATTAGGGCTATAGGTGGTGCCTTCTATTTGTCCGGTATGGTAATTATGCTTTATAACACTTATAAAACCATAGGGTTGCCATTTGCTATTGAGGTTGAACCAGTAGAGGCAAGTGTACCACAGACTGAAGGAATTTAAGGAGCTAAGATGTTTGAAAATCATTCTAAAATTGAGAAGAATTTATTTCTGTTGCTTGTTTTAATGATACTCGTCTCGTCTATTGGTGCGATCGTTGAGATCTTTCCATTATTTATTAAGGAAGTTTCGATTGAGAAGGTAGATGGGATGCGTAACCACACACCGCTTGAACTTGCAGGTATGGAAATATATAAGCGTGAAGGGTGTTATGGTTGTCATAGTCAGCAGATTAGAGCTCTGCGTGATGAAGTGGAACGCTATGGACACTATTCCTTAGCTGCAGAGAGTATGTATGACCATCCATTCTTATGGGGATCAAAGCGTACTGGACCAGATATTGCACGCGTAGGCGGTAAATATTCAGATGATTGGCATGCTCAGCACCTGATAGCACCGCGGTCCTTAGTGCCAGAATCAATTATGCCGAACTACAAGTTCTTGGCACATACCACTCTGGATCTTTCGGATATGCATAACAGACTTGTAATTTTACAGTTATTGGGTGTACCTTATAGTGATGAAGATATAGCAAAATTTGAGGAAGATATAAAAGTTCAGTTAGGATTAATTACAGATCAGGCCAAAATCGATAGCTTCTTGAAGCGTTATCCTAAAACTTTTATACGCAAGTTTTACGCTAAATCATCTGATATAACAGAGATGGATGCGATGATAGGTTACCTACAAGCTCTAGGTAATAAAGTCGATTTAAAAACTAATCGTGGTAGGGATTGGTAATTATGATGTATGTAAAAATATTAACATTAGTATTATTATTTACCGCCAGCATTTTCCTATTGTACTGGGTGTTTCGTCCTGGAACAAAGGAGAAGTACACAAAATTTAGTGAAATCCCTTTTAAACGGGAGATGAAGGATGTTTCTAACCACAAAGTCAAAAAGGGTAAGAACAGTGAAAAACCAAAATAAAAAAGAACAAGATACAAATAATTCGGTGAAGGAGCCAAAAACTACTGGTCATGAGTGGGATGGAATTACGGAATATGATAACCCTGATCCATTTTGGCTTAGAGTTATGTTTTATGTAGTTCTTTTCTTTTGCCTTGGATATTGGATTTTATACCCATCATTCCCTGGTCAACGTAATGAAGGAGCTTTAAATTGGTCTGAATATAAGGAAACTGAAGAGAGTTTAAAGGATATACATGAGATAAAGCTTCAGCATCTGGAGGAATTTGATAAAGCTAGCTTTGATGAAATTCTAAAGAATCCAAAATTGTTAAATTTTGCAATTGCAGGTGGTCGTTCTGCCTTTAATAATAACTGTGCAGTATGTCATGGGATTGGTGGTGGCGGTCAACGCGGATACCCAAACCTAGCTGCTGGAATGTGGCTATGGGGTGGTAAACCTGAGGATATTTATACCACAATTAAACATGGTATTCGTTCGCCTGATGATGAAACCAGGCAATCGCAAATGGCTGCTTTTGGTAAGGATAGGATTTTAACGAATCCGCAAATTGAATTATTAGTAGATTTTGTAATAGGGTTACATAATGGAATAAAAGGTTCTGCTGAAGCTAATAAACTTTTTCAAGAGAACTGTGCATCCTGCCATGGAGCAAATGGAGAAGGTGGTCGAGAATTTGGTGCACCTAGGTTAAATTCCCCAATTTGGCTGTATGGTGGTGATAGAGAAACAGTGCACGACGTAATATACAACGGTAGAAGTGGCGTTATGCCAGAGTGGCATACTCGTCTTGACGATTCAACTATAAGGCAATTGGTTATATATGTTCATCAACTTGGTGGTGGAGAATAGGTGAGGGAGATTTATGGTAACTAAACTTAAGAAACAGGACTACAGCAAAGATAAAAAATTTTTACTGAAGGCCTATGAAGAAATGCTACTGATTAGGCGCTTTGAAGAGAAGGCAGGTCAGCTTTATGGTATGGGACAAATAGGGGGTTTTTGCCATTTATATATTGGTCAAGAAGCGGTAGCCGTAGGAGTCCAGGCTGCACTTTCACCAAACGATTCAGTGATTACAAGTTATCGTGACCATGGCCAAATGCTTGCAACTGGTAGCGATCCCAAACAAGTGATGGCTGAACTTTTAGGTAGGGAATCTGGATGTTCTAAAGGAAAAGGTGGTTCTATGCATATGTTTGATTTGCCGAAAGGCTTCTATGGTGGACACGGTATTGTTGCGGCACAAGTTCCGATAGGAACTGGTATTGCATTTGCATATAAGTATCGTAAAGAAAATAACTTATGCGTCACCTACTTTGGTGATGGTGCTGCCAATCAGGGGCAAGTTTACGAAGCGTTTAATATGGCTAAACTTTGGAACCTACCAGTGCTTTATATTGTAGAAAATAATCAATATGCAATGGGGACATCAGTAGATAGATCCACAAGTGAAACTGAACTTTATAAACGTGGTACTTCCTTAAACATACCAGGTAAAAAGGTTGATGGAATGAACTTTCTAGCAGTATATGAAAGTGCCTTAGAAGCAGTGAATTATGTTAAATCTGGCAAAGGACCTATGCTACTTGAAATGGAAACTTATCGCTATCGTGGACATTCTATGTCTGATCCAGCCAAGTATCGTTCAAAAGAAGAAGTTGAGAAATACAAAAAGGAATTTGACCCTATAGATGGATTGCAGGAGTATTTGCTAGAGAACAAGTTATCAACAATCGCTGCCCTTGAAGAGATAGATAAAAGAGTAATAGCGAAAGTTGGGGAAGCCATAACTTTCGCACAAAACAGTCCAGAACCAGATGAAAGTGAGCTTTATACTGATGTATATGCTTAAGTTGCTCTCACACCCGTGTCATTCTTGCCTGTCAGGCCGAAGTCTTTGGTAAAGGATGAGAGAACAGTAGGCGACACGAGAATCCCTTTAAACAATGGTAAAATATTTTTGTCAAGGGCTTCCGCTGATAAAAAATATCAAGTACAATGGTAAATGTAAGATAAGAAAAATCTGCTCATAATGTTATAGCTAAGACGGTATAAAATTGGTATGGAAACCAAGCATTTTGTCACTCCGGACTTGATCCGGAGTCCATATTAAGGCTTTTCCCTAGAGCCTCAAGGATTTTTAAAAAGTACGTCTTGGAATTGGTATAACACGCTCAAAGCCTGAAAAACCTCTGCTTCCACCTATTAAAACAGGTAAAAAAATAGCAAGTAAAAATATCTTAATAGGGACTTACTTCCACAGCTATTTTTAAGTATAATAACTATTAACAAATATAAAGTGAGGAAAATTATATGAACAAAAAAGATATGATAGATACAAAAGAATTAAGCAATAACTCCACTATACCATTTGATAAACGCTGGGGTAAAATATGGTTTAATGGCAAACTTATTGAGTGGGATGAGGCCAATATCCCTATATTATCTCATGCTCTTAGCTATGGCAGCTCGGTATTTGAAGGTGTGCGCATCTACAACGGACGCGCATTTAAACTTACTGAACATCTTGAACGCCTGCAAAATTCTGCAAAAACTTTAGGTTTGAACTTAGAATACACAGTAGATGAAATGATTAATGCTACTAATCAGCTGATTAGTCTTAATAACTTGAATTCAGGATATATCCGCCCACTTGCCTGGAGAGGTGCAGAAACAATGCTGATAAGCGGCGATGTGTGTAAAACTAACTTAGCAATTGCAGCTTGTAAAACCTTTGATCAAGCTCGTAATGAAGCTCGCATAAAAGGAGTGGATCTTTGTATAAGTGATTGGAGAAAGCCAGCTCCAGATACATCACCATATTTTGCTAAAGCTTCCTGCATTTATACTGTAGCTACTATCATAAAAAATGAAGCGACTGCAAAAGGGTTTGATGATGCAATAATATTGGATGGAGCAGGATATATAACTGAAAGCTCTACTTCTAATTTCTTTGCAGTATTTGGTAATGAATTGCATACTCCAGTGGCCGATTGTTTCTTAAATGGCATTACACGTCAAACTGTGATAGAACTTGCAAAGGCAAATGACATAATTGTGGTTGAGCGGAAAATTAAACCTGAGGAGTTAAAAAATGCTGATGCTGCATTCCTTACAGGAACTGCAATCGAAATTATGCCAATTGCATCAATAGATGGTTATAACTTTAATGTTCAGGATGCGCTTGTGAATAAAATTGGAAATCTATATCATGCCTTGGCAATTGGGGAATAGGTGATATTGGCTAACCTGTCATTGTTAATGAGAGCTATTGTAATGAAGATGCAAGATCAGGTCCTGATCTGTAATCTCATAAAGGGCATAATCATTATATCAATACTTACTATTGCGCAGCCGGCCACTGCAGCAACTATTGATATTAAAACAAGCGGTTCTCCAGTAGATGTGGTTGCCGACAAGCTCTTCTATGATAAAGAGAAGAACTTGGTTTATGGTATTGGAAACGTTATAATAACACAGGATAATCAAACGCTGATGGCAGATGAAATTGTGTATTATCGTAATACTGAAGAGATGTACGCACAAGGAGACATAGCCTTAACTCGTGATGATGGAAGCGTATATTTTGGGGACAAAGCAAGGCTTGATAGAATTAAGCATATAGGTGTAATAACTAACTTCAAAGGGCGTTTTGGGAAGCAAAGTCTAATAGCTGCAAACTATGCTGAAATGGTTGGTGAAAACATTATGGAACTAAATCAAATGGTGTATTCTCCCTGTAAAATTTGCGAGACAAACTTTGCTCCTAATACACCTCTTTGGCAATTCCGTGCAGCCTCAGCTGAACTTAACCGAGAAGAAGAACGTATATATTACAAAGATGCTAAACTTGAAGCTTTTGGATATCCCATATTCTATACACCTTATCTATCTACTCCGGCACCTGGGGCTAAGAATAAATCGGGATTTCTTATGCCAAAAGCCAGGTATTCAAAGGTATTTGGTAAACGTCTTAGAATCCCATACTACCAAACAATTTATCCCAATATGGATACTACCGTAGGTGTGGAATTTAACCAAAAGCTTGGTAATGTTTATGACTTTGAATTTAGGCATAAACTACGGCAAGGCGAATATAAGCTCTTTTCTTCGATTACATATACTAATAAAGTAACAAAGAGTGGTAATTATGTTCCAGGCCAAAAAGATTTCCGAGGACATTATGATTTGAAAGGTAGATACAACCTTACTAATCGTTTCTTTCCTGGCTTGTTTACAGTTGAATCCATGAGAGTCAGAGATCCAGCTAAAACTTATACCGAGAAGTATGACTTTTCACAGCTAAATGTGTTAAAGACCGATGCTCATCTAAGGGATGTCAACCGCAAATCTTATAAATCTATAAGAAGTTTATTCTTTCAAGACTTGCGCCCTCATACAAGCACGAAAACTACGGCTGCAGCCTTACCACAGGCAACTTATATGTATGGAGACACTATATCTTCTTTAGATGCAAGGGGAGAGTTACTACTTGATTATACCAACCTTAATCGTCCACAAGGAATGAATTATAATAGATTAGTAAGTATTGGTGCGATCGATAAAAACTATATGACATCGTTCGGCATGTTTTGGAAAAACAAAGCATCTATACGTGGAGATTTTTACAATGTTGATTTTAGCCCTGTTAAAGTAGTAAGTAATTATATTCCTATTGCTAGACGAAGTGGGACAGAAACTCGTTATCATCCGGAATTTACCAGTGCCTTGAATTATCCGCTATATAAGGTATTAGGTCGTTACTTTATAACAGTTGACCCAGTTTTTCAGGCTATACTGAGTCCCAAACAGTCTAACCTGAAAATTGTAGATAATGAAGATAGCCAGGCCCCAGAGATATCTGCCTCTAACTTGTTTACCCAAAATCGATATAGAGGTTATGATCTGCTAGAAAATGGTAATCGCGCCAATTATGGAATTCGCTCGAGCATAAAGTCTCCATATTTCAATGATTTAAGTCTAATTGCTGGTCAATCATTCCGCTTTGATAAAGACTCTAACTTTGATAAAGCCAGTGGAATGAGCGGGCATAGATCTGATTATGTAACAAGAATAACTTTAACCCCAGATAAGAATTGGCAAATCAGCAATGCTACAAGGTTTGATAGTAATAACTTCAGTATAAACCGTAACGAATTTGGTGTTAACTATTACGACGTTAAGTATTTTTTAAATGTATATTATTTTATGGTTAATAAGAACATCCAGGATCCAGATCAGGGAGAAAAACTCCAATATACTCAAGAGTCTCAAATTTCTGGGGGGTATAATTTCTATAAAGATTGGTGGGTAGATGGCTTTATTAAATTTAAACTAGGACCAAGGCCGCCAACACCACCGGGTCAAACTCCTATTAGCCATATGATATCTGATGGGCTAACTATTAGAAATTCTAATGAGTGTCTTTCAACACAAATTAGTGTACAAAGAGACTATACCAGATTAAAAGATTTAATACCCACCACCAGCTATGTGTTTAGGGTTACAGTTCCAACATTTTAAGAGGGTTCATGGTATTACGAATTTTTGCATTGCTATTATCGCTGTTTTTTTCGCAAATAACCTATGCAAATGAGCATGGAATTGCCGTTTCAGTTGATGGTAGTCCAATAACAGAAACAGATATTAAGGAACGCTCTAAGCTTATAATTTTCTCTAGTGGATTACCAGATAATACAAAGTCATATAGTTTAGTGCGGGATAAGGTTATCGATATCCTTATTGATGAAAACTTAATAAAAAAGGAGGCAAAACGCCTAGAGATAGAGCTAGATGATGATGAGATTAAAGATTCATTTTTTGCTCTTGCAGATCGCAATAATATACCACGTGATCATTTATATGACTTTTTTAAAAGTAAAAAAATTAATGAAAAAGAGCTAAGAAAACAACTAACGCATCAGCTTTTATGGGCTAAGGTAGTATCTACCAAAATTCAACCTACAGTTCACATAATGGATAGAGAGATATCAGAGAGTAGGACTGGCATTGAAAGAGCAGCCAAAAGTGCCTCCGAGATATCAGAACTTAAACTTGCTGAGATTGTGCTGTTTTATCATAAGGAATCTGATGTGGCAAAAAACAAATTATTTGCTGAGAAGCTAACAACACAGATAAAGCAAGGGGCTAATTTTGGAGCGCTTGCTAGAGAATTTTCTCAAAGTCAAAGTGCTAAATCTTATGGTGAAATTGGATGGGTCGCTTCAAACCAAATTCAACCAGAAATTGCAAGAAAACTTACGCGTATGACCATAGGAGATATCGAAATCATTGATTTACCCGATGGTGTTCATATTTTTAAATTACTTGATAAAAAGCTTATATCGAGTTTAGAACAAACTTTAAATGAGCAAGATATAAAAAACTTACTGATTGAGAAAAAACTTGAGGTCGCAATTAAGTCTTACCTTAGGAAACTAAGAAAAAATTCACATATTCAATTTTATTCTAAGTAATGGTAAAGAATTATGAGTAAAATTGCAGTTATTTATCATAGTAAAAGTGGTCACACTAAGGTATTAGCTGAGCATATTGTAATAGGGGCTCAAGAAGTTGCTAATGAGACTCGCTTAATTAATTGTTTAGATCCTATAGATTTTGACTACCTTGATACCTGCAGCGCCATAATACTGGGTTGCCCAACTCATATGGGATCAGCATCAGGTGAGATGAAAGTATTTATGGATTCAACCTCCAATGCCTATCTTAAGCAAAAGTGGCGTAATAAAATTGCTGCAGGTTTCACCAGCTCCAGTGCCTATAGTGGTGATAAACTTAACACCTTGGTGCAGATCTCTCTTTTTGCTTTTCAACACGGCATGATCTGGATAGGATTAGATTTACCGGCTGGTATTTCTTCATCTAAACATACAGATGATAGGCTAAATAGAGTTGGAAGCTGGATTGGACTTATGTCACAATCCAATAGTGACCAGGGACCTGAACTTTCCCCGCCACTAAGCGATCGTAAAACTGCTGAGTACTTTGGCAAACGCATAGCTGAGTTTGCTAAAAAATTGGAGAAGTAACTATGCCTCAGATAACCGTAAGAGAAGCCATCCGCGACGCAATACTAGAAGAAATGCATCGCGATAAAGATGTGTTCATAATAGGCGAAGAAGTCGCAGAATACCAAGGCGCCTATAAGATCACCCAAGGACTCTTGCAAGAATTTGGTGAAACTCGCGTGATCGACACTCCCATTACCGAGCATGGCTTTGCAGGACTTGCTGTAGGCAGCGCCTTTGCAGGCTTACGTCCTATAGTTGAGTTCATGACATTCAACTTCTCAATGCAAGCTATTGACCAAATAGTTAACTCTGCAGCCAAAACCAATTATATGTCCGGTGGTCAGGTGCGCTGCCCTATTGTATTCCGTGGCCCAAATGGTGCGGCCTCTAGAGTCGCCGCACAGCATTCACAATGCTATGCAAGCTGGTATGCTCATGTTCCAGGACTTAAAGTAATAGCCCCATACAGCGCCTATGACCATAAAGGCTTGCTAAAGGCTGCAATCAGGGATCCAAATCCTGTAGTATTCCTGGAAAATGAAATCCTATACGGCCACATGCACGAAGTACCAGATTCCATAAATGAGGATTATATTGTGGAAATTGGCAAAGCCAACATCCTAAGAGACGGTGATGATGCAACCATTACCGCCTTCTCTTTACAGGTTAAGCATGCACTTGAAGCCGCAGAGATCCTTGCAAATGACTATGGCATAAATGCAGAAGTAATAGACTTACGCACCCTCCGCCCGCTTGATATCGAAACTATAATAGGGTCGGTTCAAAAAACCAGCAGACTAGTCTCAGTGGAAGAAGGCTGGGCATATGCAGGCATTGGCGCAGAAATCAGCTCACAAATCATGGAGCAAGCCTTTGACTATCTAGATGCCCCAGTAATTCGCGTGACTGGAAAAGACGTACCACTTCCATATGCAGCAAACCTAGAGAAATTAGCCCTTCCCCAAGTACAAGACATCGTAAACGCTGTTAGGTCGGTTTGTTATAAGTAACTTTTGGTTATAGGCACAATTCTCTTATCTTGTATTTATTAGTATACTTGACACTTTTGCCTCATGGAAGTCCCTGTGCAAAATATTTTTATCGATTAAGTAACTCTCCTGCTACTCTCTCTTCTCCCTTTACAGTGGTGATTTTGCTATTGCAATATCTCTCTGCTATTGAATATGCTATTTTTCCGCATATTACTCCTCCTAAACAGCACATACCTAGTAGTGCTTTGGGGTTAGTAATATAAGTTTTAATTTTAGGAATAAGCATAGTTGTAGCACAAAACCCCATAAAGCCAGCCATACCTGAAATTAGATAGATCATTCTAGTTTTCTCTTGCGATTTAATCTCTTCACAGTTTTTTGACAGAGTATCTAATGCTATGAAGTGGCCTTCATGTGAGCCAGTACAGTTTTCAACTTGCTTCGCAAAATCAAGACCTCTATCTATTAAAGGCTTCATAGCATGTTTAATTATCTCATATGAGCTAAGACTCATATATTTGTCAATATGCTTCTCATAGTGTTCACATACCGACTTTAGTAACTTATCGTAAGCTTTATCTTTAAGATCAACTCCATTATTAAGAAGAAAGTTGATCTTATTAATAGGTGTAAAAGTATATATGTTGTTACATCCAATCCCAATTCTGGAGAATGAAGAGCACATAATATTTTTGAGTAGAGCAAAGCCTACATGCAACTGCTCATTATTGATCTCAGTGCTTTTTTCTAGAAACCACCTAACATCTTCTTCCCATCGCACAGAATCATTCGGTATATCTTTAAGTAGCTTTTTAATAAAATGAGCTCTTGAGGGCAGTTCTTTATAGACAACCTCAAGCATGTTTAGGAATTGCCACATTAGCGGGTATGGTTTTAATTCCAAACATATCTCATAGATTAGGTCAACCACCATACGGTGACTCCTATTATTATAAGCATAAGCTATAATCCAAAGTAAGGTAAGATTTAGATCATTATGTTTTAAACTTGCCAACACTTCTTGCTCAAATATTACTACACTTACAGCACTGCCACCCCCACGGCTTTCACGCACGCAAGTTTCCACTATTTCACGGTTGCGGCTTTCAATAGACCAAGTCACAACACTTTTTAAATCTGGAAATACCGCCCCTTTAATAGCTAATTCACGAATACAGTATACGTATGATCTCGTTACTAAAGGTTGATAAAAGTTTATTATAAATTGCACTACCTCAGGAGGGAAAAGATTTGCCTCCTTTAGTAACCAGTATCTGTAAAGCCGCATTTCTTTGTTGAATATACAGGCACTACCTGCTTGTACATTCGGTGAAGTAATTGCATACTTAACTGGAGGAACACCATTTTCGTCGGTTTCCTTTGGGTTAGCTCCGCGGTTAAACAAACTTATTATCGCTTTCTCGTCACCTTTCGATGCAGCCTCACTTAACATGCTAGGAAGGGTTTTGCCGCTAACTACCTTTTTACCTTCATATTTAGAAGCATAATATACGCCGAAATAATTTAGCTTTACGCCTTCAGCACACAGCTGCAAATTCAATGCATCTCCGGCGTTGATGAGTATCGTCAATAACCTCTCCATACATACTATTGGGTTACCATCACTATCAATTGCTATCAGATTATTGACTTTATCAATCTCCCTGATTTCATATTTTAGACAAAGTCTTATATACTCCCCCCAAAACACTTCAAAGGCAGCGAGTATATCTATTAGGTGCGAAGTTGGTTTGCTTGTTAAATTAAGAAAGTTTATTAAGCACTCTCTTTTATATCCCGCATAATTGCGGATTTGGTGCAAGCAATACAAGAAATTTGCGTTCTCTAAAAGTATATCAACTTGTGAGAGTTTATTTACATATGCTGTGAATACATCCCCAAACTTATTTTGATAATCTTCAAGTAATGATACACCCGCTTTTCCAAATCTGGCATATAGATTATTAAAATTATCAGGCATGCTATCATATTGTAAGCCTTTATAAAGGAGAGTATTGTAGACGATTTCATGAGCAGGATTAATTGTGAAGATATTAGTATCCCTTATTGCCCTTTCATCATAGTCTAACACTAGAGTGCATTCTTTCGGATGTTTCTTGACTACAAATCCAAGTAGCGGATTGCTTATATTAAAAGCTGTGCACCTAGGCGCTAAACCTATAGATCTAGGAGCTAGTTCATTATAAGCTCTAGGAGAGAAAGATTTAATTTCATATTTTAAATTTACTTCTCCTGCTAGCTCTTTATTCTCAAGTAAAGAATCACCTTTATATACTTCAAACTCTCTATGTTCCACGGGAGCAAAAACCTTTGCCATTTGCTGTGGAGCTGCTTTGTGCATATTCATGGCTTCACCTTGAATATGTTCCAAATGCGCATTGATACGCTCAGCGTTATGCAAATGCCAATATTTTTTGCGCATACTTACATAAGTAGCCCAATAGTGCTCAAAGCCTTCTAATTCACTTAATTCTATATATTTCCCCGGCTCTATTTCACACATAGGAAATATGTGGTAATCTACTTTAATATGCTTGAAAAAAGCTACTTTAACCTGCTTTAAAAAACGCATAGCTGTTGTTTCTATATTCGCTGCATTAAGTAATTCTCTACTAAATACAATAGGTAGCATATATAATCCTTTACCATTCAAGCTATTTAGTAACTTCTCTAGTTTCTCCTGATTAATACCTTCTAAATCAAGGAATTTAAGATATGCACGACCTTCCGCTAAGACCTTAATTGCATCAGGCATTGATTCTTCTGTTATAGATTCAAACTGTATGATTTCTTTCATCTTTTCAATGCCTCCGTAATTCTGATTTATAATATTAATTCATAATTATAGCATAACTATATTACGAACTTGTTAAGATTTATTTTATTTTTTTACCTGTTTTAACAGGTGAAAGCCGCATATTTCCTAAGCTTTGTTTTCAAATAACAGGTGAAAACAGGGGGTTCCCTGCTCTTGAGGGCTTGTCATGATAAATTCGTTTGCAGTATCCCTGGGAGGTTTTGGAGTAAGTCCCAAACGCGTTTTCTATATTAATTCTCAAGCTTTAGAGAAGCCTTAATATGGATGCCGGATCAAGTCCCACTAGTGTCCGGAATAAATTTAGCATTAAAAATATTTAAAAATACAATCAGTTAGACCTATTTTTGTCATCTCGCTGCTTGACAGGCATTGTTGCATGGATAGCAAATAAAAGTGATAAGCTGGATAGGTATGGGCTATAAGTAATAAAGTTTAAATAGTAGCGAGTATATTAATCAACTTACATTTGATTAGTGATTGTATTTCTCTATTTTTTTCAGTTCTGTTAGTAAGTTTTGTACCAGCATGAGCCTTGATTTGAGACATTGTAGTTTCTATAAGTGATCTCTTATGGTACCCAACTTTCTGCTTCCAAGAAGCTCTTGCGGGCGATGGATCGCCATTTATCGTATTATGCCTAATATATAAAATTGTCTCGTCTCGTTCCTTAAGAACTTCTTTGTGCTTCCTATTGCGATTTTCTTTTGCCAATCTGGCCTTTCTTATTGGCGGGATTAGTTGCCTGGCTCCTAGTTTCTTTATTGATTCCCTACATAATACGCTATCATAGGCCATATCCCCACAAACCGCCCCTACCTGACCAGGCTCTATGCCCTCAAGTAACTTTGGTAGCTGCTTACAATCATTTATGTTTGCCGCTGTATAGCTAGCGTTTATTATAGTGCCCGTGCTTACCTCTATGCATATGTGCAGCTTCCGCCATTTATCTACCCATTTACCATCGCTTCTTATATGTTTTATCCTATTCCATTCATCTCTCCTATGTACAGACAACCCAGTTGAATCTACGGCTAAGACTACTCCTTCTCTAATCTTCCCCTTTATATACGCTAATTCTATTTGTAATCTCGATGCCCTACTACTCATCGCACTGTAATCTGGCATATCCACTCCTGGACTTACTTTATCTAGTATTGATTGGATAAATCCTTGTGTCTGACGCAATGCCATTCCATACATCTCTCTTATAACTAAACTCATCTCTATTACTGAATCTCTATATTTTATTACGCCTCCACGCTTTCTTTCCCCTTCATATTCCCAGGCTTTTAATAAATCTTCATGTAAGTATATTTCTATCCTTGCCTGTTTCTTTAATTTGTTGTTATAATCTGTCCAGTTGCGCTTCTTTGTTTCCATCTTGCTTTCTTCGCGGTTTGTTAGATGTCAGCAACTTAGCGCAATCCTTCTCTTTTTCAACTATTTTCCATATCTCAATTCTCCGCTTTGCCACCTCTCAATAGCTTTTGCTATCCATGCAACAATGCCGACTTGATCGCGGTGTGACAATTACTGGTGTTGTGCCAGTTTTCTTATATATATTTTAAATTCTATATTTATTCCGGATACTAGTGGGATCAAGTCCGGCATGACATTTTTAGAGGCATAGGCATAATTCTTCAATCTTATATTTGTTAGTATATCTTACAAAAAAGTCCCATGGAAGCCCCTGTGCAAAATATTTTTTGCACTTTCTAATAAGAGCCAGTCTTGGTCTTTTTTACCAGTTTCTGCTCATTAATCTTGGTGCCAAGAATATGGTTTTTGAACTTACCTTCTTCTATCCAGTCCAATTTCTTTAGGATGTTGATACTAGAATTGACAATTGCAGTCACCATTTTCTTTATTGCAGCATTTAATTTATGAAAATGAGACACTGCTAGCTGCAACAAATTATTATCCACATACTTGTTGCTAATCCTATTTAGATCTACCTCTATATGCTCTATCTCCTTATGAATGCTTTCCATAGTCATGGAAACATATGTAATCTTATTATTTTTAGTAATTGCTTTTACTAAAGCAACTCTCTCCGTATGAGCATGATTTACTAAAGCATGGACATCAGTATAGAGTCGTTTAACTTCTCCTGGCATTTGGCTAAAACTAAGCTTTATTTCCTTGAGTACAGAGGGCATGCCTTTTTCAATTTTTTTAACCAGCGCACTTACTTGCGCAATTAGGTTATCTAAGTATTTTTGAGTTGAATGAATCTTTGACATAATGCTTACCTCTTAAATATTATCATCATCTTGATGATAATACTTAAAGGTTAATAAGTGGTTAATTGTAAGGATTAATATAGCTAAGATGGTATAAATTAGCATGTTAACTCTGCTTAGCTATAAAATCTTCTCTTCTCCGCAGGCTATAATGGATTTTATATATTTAATAGCTACTGTAAGCTTAGCTACATAAGCCTCGCTAGTACCGGTTTTTGTCATAAGATCTTTAATATAATCGTTAAAGCGGGAAAATCTATTGTATCGTTTATCTGTATTGAAGGAACAATTAGCAAAAGAACCGGTTTCACTAAGCTCTTGGTGAACCATTCTCATATGCAATGAATAAACTTCAGCAACTAGAGAACGTAGAGCTACAATCTGCAGATACTCTCTTGGTACAAACGCTTTTGCCATGTTAACCAACCATCTAATGTGGAATAGATCGCTGCAGGTATAATATATTTTAGCAGCTTCTACAACTTTACGTTTTGATTCTTTGGCTACATAAACTATGTCAAAGGCTGTTAGTAGTTCACTTAGTTTTGAAATTATAATAGCTGCTTCATGTGCTTTAGGATCTCCAGCAAATTGTTGTAAATCTTCTTTTTCTTCTTCTTTCATTCGATTTGTTAGGAGACTATCTATAGATTTTCTTAAGGCAGTAACACCGGACTTATAGAACTCTATCATCTTTCCTACATCTTTAATGATTAGATGTATGTTAACTAACCAAGTTATATTGCGCCCCAACACGGCTTGGATGCGATTGAAGAGCTTGTTTTTATGCTCTACTGATATAGTGGAGTCAAGTTTTTCAACATATTGCCATAGGTGATCAATATCAAAAACTTCTCTAACTACCACAAAAGCTTTTATTAGATCTTCTGGCCTTGCTCCGGTTTCATCTAATAATTGATGAAAGAACGTACAGCCTAGCATATTGATGAAATCGTTAATAAGTACAGTAGATATAATCTCATGACTTAATGCGTGTTTTTCAACATAATTTTGATGCTTTTCTATTAATTTGTTGGGGAAGTACTTAATGAGGTACTTATGTAAATACGGATCACTAGCTAGCTTAGCTTCGTTAAGTAGCTTTAGAGAAGAGTTTTTTGCATAGGCTAGCAATACCGCTATTTCAGGTCTAGATAGGCTAGAGTGTTCCTTCATAAGGTTTCCTAGTTCTTCCTCTGTAGGCAGGAATTCTATTTCTCTATCAAGCTCTCCATTTTTATCTAAATAGTTAATCAACCAAGCGTGGCTCCTGATTTTAACGTAGTCGCTCTGCTGCTCAAGGCTTATAATCTGAGTTTGCTTTTTATTATCTTCCAGGACTAAGTCAGCAATTTGAGAAGTTAAAGTTTCTAATAACTTATTGCGATCAGACATCTTAAGCTTTCCAGACTTAATAGGTTCAGCAAGAGCAATCTTTATATTCACTTCATGATCCGAGCAATCCACTCCTCCTGAGTTGTCAATAAAGTCTGTATTTATCCGGCCACCAGACCTTGCATATTCAATTCTCCCAAGTTGCGTGAACCCTAAATTCCCCCCTTCACCCACAACTTTAGCTCGCATTTGAGAGCCATTTATGCGCAGTGAGTCATTCACCTTGTCACCAATACGTTCATTGGGTTCAGTTTTTGCTTTTACATAGGTTCCGATACCACCATTCCAGAATAAATCTACCTTTGCTTTTAGAATTGCATTGATCAAATCATCTGGTGCAAGCGTATTATCGCCAATATCTAGTAATTGTTTTACCTCATGAGATATAGGTATAGACTTTTGCTTGCGATCAAATACACCTCCACCTTTAGATATTAACTTAACATTATAATCGCTCCATTGAGAGCGTGGTAAATCATATAGGCGTTTACGTTCCTTAAAGCTGATTTCAATATTAGGTGTGGGGTCAAGAAATATATGGGAATGATTAAATGCTGCTACCAAAACAATATTCTTGGACATTAACATACCATTACCGAATACATCGCCTGACATATCGCCAACACCGGCACAGGTAATTTGTTGCTTATTTACATCTATACCCATATCTTCGAAATGGCGCGCTACAGATATCCAAGTACCTCTGGATGTAATCGCCATTTTCTTATGGTCATATCCGGCTGAACCGCCGGAGGCAAAGGCATCTCCTAGCCAGAAGTTATGATTTTTTGATACTTCATTGGCATAATCGGAAAAGGACGCTGTACCTTTGTCTGCGGCCACCACTAGATATGGATCATCCTCATCACGTCTCACCACATTCTTCGGTGCAACAATTTTGCCGGATACTATGTTATCAGTAATATCCAAAAGCCCCCCAAGAAATATTTTATAGCATGCGATACCCTCAGCTAAAAATTCATCTCTGCCATCACTTGGTTGTACTCTTTTAAGCACAAAACTACCTTTAGAGCCAACTGGTACTATAACAGAGTTCTTAGTCATCTGAGCTTTCATTAAGCCTAAAACCTCAGTTCTATAATCTTCAGGACGATCAGACCAGCGCAGGCCGCCACGTGCAATTTTCCCGCCGCGCAGGTGAATTGCTTCAAATCTTGAGGAATATATGAAAATCTCTGCATATGGTCTTGGTAAAGGCAAATCTGTAATATCAGTTGATTTAAATTTAAAAGATACATGATCTTTTGGCTTACCATCAGTATCCATCTGATAATAATTGGTGCGCAGAGTAGCTTTAAAAACACTTATCAAACTTCTAATAGCTCGGTCTTCATTTATACCCTTGATATCGTTAAGTACTTCTTTGATATTTTCTTCTATTTTATCTGCACGATCATGCTCTTCTTTAGATAGATTTGGGTTTAAGTTAGTATCAAATAGTTCTATAAGTAACTGTGCAATCTTAGGGCTGTCCAGTAGAACTTGCACAGTATATTCAGAGCTTAATGGGTATTTAGTTTGGCGTAGATATTTTGCATAGGCTCTAAATAAGTTAGCTTGGCGATAATCTAAGCCACAAACCATTATAAGAGAGTTGAAAGCATCGTCATCTATAGTTTTGGCCCATATTTGTCGCAACGCTTCTCTAGCATTTTCACAAGCTTCATTTGAGATTATCACAGCTTTATTTTTTGGTGATAGTCTAAAATGAGATAGGTAAACAATATGGTTTTTACTATCACCATTTACCTTAACTTGATAGATCTCAACATCTAATGCTTCAAGACCCAAATGTTCTATCAAAGGCAATGTTGAAGACAACGTTTGTTCTTTGCTTGGAGAGTAAATTTTTAAGTGTAATTGATTGGATTTTTTTTCTAATTTTCTTATATAAATGTCAAAGAGAACTTCTTTTTTGCAAATAGCCTCTTCTATAAACTTTATATCATGAACGGCTTTAGCACCACTGAATACCGATTTATATCTAAGATCAAAAGCATCCGAATATCGGTTATGATAAGTTGCGGAATCTTTCTTATTATAATTTCTAGCAAGTGACGTATATAAATCATCGCTCCAATTGCTGAGTCTTGCAATAATCTTATTTTCTATTTTGTCGGCTAGTTCTTTTGTTATTGGGCCATCTTCATGCAATTTTAACACTAATTGCACCCTTGTTAAAGCCCCCTCAGCTATTTGTACGTAGCGCTTGGTGACTACAGCATTTAATTCTTCGCAAATAATGCTTTCGATAATAAGGCGAATCTCCGTACTAAATTTTTTCTCAGGTATAAAGACAATGCAACTAACAAATTTCCCAGCTGGATATTTTCGAAGAATAACCTTGATTCTTGGAATTAGCATTAGTGAAACTATACTGATTGCTGTATCAAACAACTCATCGCTATCCATCTGGAGGATCTCTCCTCTTGGGAAAGATTCGAGAGCAGTGACTAGTTCCTTGCAGTTATGACTGCTTTCTGGAAAGCCATATTTATATATTACCTGATTAATTTTTTGGCGCATTAATGGTATATTACGTACACTTTGATAGTATACAGTGGAGGTGAATAGACCAAAAAATATGTTGGCGCCTTTGCAGTTACCTTTGCTATCATATTTTTTTGATATAATTACGTCTAAACTCGAGGCTCTGTGTACAACTGAGCGCTCATCCCATTTGCGGATTACAACAAAGTCATCGCTTTTTAATTCTTCTACATAAGGCAATTGCTTAATTTCATATAGCTTTGAGCGCAATATTCCCAATCTGCTATTCTTCTTTTCAGTGATTTTTTTACCGTCAAACTCGCAGGTTAGCTCACCTAAGAATACAAAGTTATTGGCTATAAGCCATTCTAGGAAATTAACGGACTCATTTTTTAAATCCACTCTATCTCTAATACCAACAGAAGGGAAAGATGACGTATCTTTCTCCATGGATGCTCTCATACTTAGCCAATCAGCAACGCTGTAGTTCACACATTTTAATATATCCCTAAGCTTCTGTTTTATGTCTTCCAGATATTCTTCATGCAGGCGATTGGCTATATGAATTTGAATTACATATTCACGTTGTCCATCATCTGAAAATGCAATAAATTTGCCAAGCTTATCTCGCTGAACTGTCACCATTGTGTGTGTTATAAGCACTATGTCAATCAAGCGAGTTTTAAATTCATTGCTTATTGAATCGACCAGAAATGGGGCATCTGCATCTACAGCTTGCAATACAACATATTCATCTACTTTAGGGTCTACAAAATGATCAACTCTACCCTCAGTTGTTACTCTTTCCTTTAATACTTTGAAACTATAAGTCGCGCATGCAAGTAGGTGTTCGGGAGTGAATTCTTTTAAGTCTTCATAAGAAACAACGCTGTATAGCCTCTCAATGAATTCAATCAATTCTTTGCTTTTTGTAAGTTTTGTTATTTTTGAAACAAACTTTACAAGTCTTTCGCTAACATGATTGTTTTTCATTTTCGCTCCTATATGCATATATTTCAAACTATACTACTTGTATCTTAGCAGATTTTTATACTTATATTCAAGATTTTATTAATTTTTACTTTGTGTGTAGACCATTAGGACTTCACTTCTTCAAAGTGCAATATAACTAAGATGCCTATTACTAATGCAATTAAGCTGGGTGCAGCTGAGCCGAGCCAAATTGGTATGTCGCCTGCCGCTGCGAAAGCAAATATGAGGTCTGAGAAGAAGTAAATTAAGAATCCAACTAATAGTGCAAGTACAAGCATGCTATTTCCTTTACCAAATCTCGGTGGAGACATTGAGAAAGCAGCACCCAATATAACCATAGAAATAAAGAATATAGGCGACATCATTAACCTATAAAAATATAGTTTATGCTTAGTAACTGAAAGCCCTGAATTTTCTGCTATTGCAATGAATGTTGGTAATTTCCAAAACGATAAGCTCTCAGGTGGCACTAAGCTTTCTTGAATCTGCTCAAAAGTTATATTCGTAGGTATGATTACATCTTTGACAATTTCGTTTAACGAATTCTCTGATGTTTGTTGAGCATTGATAAGCTTCCATTCGCCAACTTCAAATTCTGCTGCTTCAGCATCTATACGTTTCACAAAGCTTTTATTTTCATCGATAAAATAAAATGTAACTTCATGCAGTCGCTTATTGTTCTGTCCAATCCTTAAGGCATGAATTATACTTTCCACACCATTATTATCGATTTGCTTAATCCATAAACCAGTCTTAGATATCGCAAGTAAGCTAGGGCTTCCCTTAAGATGGCTTGCTTCATTCTTTAAGTATTTAGAAATAAGCCCAGAGGTTAGGGGGTTTAAGACTAGAGCATAGAGTATACCTAATACAAGTGCGCAACTTATTATGGGGATTAAGTATTGATATACAGATAGCCCAATAGATTTAAAAATTGTAATCTCGTTATTTTTTGACATCCTCATATAGGTTAGCATAGAAGCTAGTAAAACCAGAAATCCTAATACTTTTTGTAAATGCATAGGATTTTTCTGAGCTGACATAATAAGCACTTTGCCTATTGCAACATTCTTGGAGGCGGTAATACGAGTAAGCTCTATAAAATCAAATATGAATAATAGGCTCGCAACTATTGCGACTATTATCAATAGATAGAATAGGTACTGTCTTATCAAATATTTGTCTAAAATTGAGAACATACTAAAAAATAACAAAGATCTCCCATGCATCTATATAACATAATCACTAATGCGAGTATATAAGTTAGTTTATCGCATATTTTAAAGGATTAGAATAAATTATTATGATTTATTCTTGACGGTGAGGAATCTCATTATTATAAGCCTACGATAGTTGCCATAAAGGAGGTTATTATGCAGGGGTCTAAATTTCAGGATATTTGTGACGCAATAGAAAAGGACAAAAATTTTCAACCCGGATGTGGTGATAGTGAGTTGTTGCGTCTGTCTTCCATTCATAGTAAATGGGGGGTTTCAATAAGCAGAGTTAGTGATTTTGATGAAGAACTTGGTAAACTTTATCATGTGCGGATGTCGATGTATGAGGTTCCTACTTCTGGTGCTACTACTTTAGGAACAGCAAATAGTAGAGGGCAGATTTGGCATATCAATAATTTTTTCATTTCAGTAGGTTTAGATGGTACTACTCATACTTATGAATCTTATAATAATGGAGTATTCGGAGGTATTGCATATGGATATGGATATCGAGATTTTTTAAAGAAAATATGTTTGCATGATAAACAAACTATTCCATTTCTGCATGATTTCCGAGCTATCTGTGAACAAATAGAGGGAGATAAAAATTTTTGTCCCGAAGAGCATCCAGTTCAAGAGTTAGAGGAATTATCTCGTAGTGTTAAGAAAGAAGTTACGGCAATAAGCGAAGTGAAGGATTTTAAAGACGATTTTTGTAAGCTTGCTAGACTTTTCCAGGTAATGAGCACATGTTATGGACATGGGTCAGACACTGAGGGAATGCCACTGCATTGGTATTCTAGTATTGCATATATTTTAGTAAAACCAAGTGGGAAGACAGAAGTATATATGTCTTATCAAGATGGAGTATTAGATAGTTGCATATTAGATAAAAATTACTGTGAGTTTTTAGGTCAGAATTGCGTGCGTGACGCGTCTCTAGGTAAATAATTTACCTATCGTTTTTACTCTGTAAATACAAAAAATGTATGTCTTCCAGGACGAGTTTTAGTGTCCTAGAAACAGCCACCATAGAATATCCTTTTGCGGTATTAAAAGCGGCTAGAGACATTCTTTTTTGTAGTTCTAGATCATGTGTTATTCTCATAATGGCACCCGCGATGCTCTGAGGATCATTGATGGGGACTAGTAGGCCATCATGCTCGTTGCTTAATATTTGTGCGGGGCCTTCTGCCATAGATGAAACTACAAGCTTAGAATTCATTATAGCTTCAATTAGGGCTATACCGAAAGATTCATGTCTGGATGGAAAGCAGAATATATCTATATCCTTCCAGTAAGCTTGTTTGTCGTCAACCCAACCTATGAAATCTACATATGCTTCTATACCAAGTTCTATGCATAAGTTCTGCAAATTCTTCTTTTCCTGCCCTTCGCCCGCAATAACGGCAGAAAAAGGGAAAGCGTTATCTTTTAATAGCTTAAGCGCCCGCATTAGTATGTCCAATCCCTTGATGTGCTCTAATCTTGAAAGAGTGCCTATCTTTACCGGGGTATGAAATTCGGGAATTGTATGAGTTAAATCGGCAGGAACGCTTACCATATTTGGTACTACAAATACTCTTGCAGTATCTTTAGACTTTTTCAAAATCTTTTGCTTAAGATCTTCAGTAATTGCAATGATCGCATCTGACTTTAAAAGACTATTAAACTTATAATTGTGCGCAACACCCACTACAGGAACATCTTGAGTAGCATAACGCATAAGCTTGCCTGCACGATCGCCATGTGTGATTATAAGAGTTGGTTGCACGCGCATTATAAGCTTTCTGATCTTCATTACTGCGAATAGATCATATTGGCTGAAATTAGCTATTGCCTCATAATGCCTATTTAGGTATTTCCTAACCTCAGCTTTTGGATGGATTATGGGTATAACTTCTATACCTTGCATTGCTAGGGCATGATTATAGTCTAGAAATGCTTGTTCTATGCCACCCATTTTTTTACCGAACATAACATTTAGTACTATCACAAATTCTATTCCAACTTAAAAATGGGGTTAATGTATACTTCTTCTATCTTTCATTTATTAGTATACCCCACAGAAAAAGCCAATGGAAGCCCTTCAACGAAATATTTTTTATATATTAGCTGTCATATTAAGTTGCGATGGAATTGGTATTAGACTTGTTCAATGATGGAGAGGGAAGGGTAGTCTGGGGTAGCGAATGAAAATTTTTAAATTATATATTGACTGTCTTAATTAAAATCTCATAAAATTCCGGAAGAACACTATGGGGTAAAATATGCTTGGAAATCAGATGCAACCACTTGCAAGTAAATCTTATGATGATGTAAGACATTGGGAAGTGTTTCTCCAAACTTTATTTAACGATGAGCAAATCAAGGTTATAGGTCTTCAACCAGAGACGGTTGAAATTGAATGTGTAACTGAGGACGCTAAACGTAAGATAGCACTATTACTAGCTTCTCCTGAAACGCTAAAAGCTAATGTAATTCACTCAGTTTTTGACACCGGTTCATCAACTGCATCTATAAGTACATATGGTGGGGAGTGCACATCTACGATTCCGGAAGATATATCTCCGGAGGAATTGATTAAAAAAGCTTTGTATACAGATTTTTTAGAGTCTATAAATTTAAATTTATCTAAATTTGAATTTGATTCATCAAGGAAAGTATGGATGATGAATCAAGTTTTTCCAAATAAGCAACGGAAGGCAGTTGCTGTAGCTAATTTTAACTTGTTACAATCAGCATTAAGTAATCCTGACCTTAGTAAAATATTACGTTCCGATGGTAGTGAAAAAATAAAAAGTGAATTACCAGAAGCCTTTGTATCCCAAGATATAAAAAGATTATTTAAGATTGAGAAAGAAGAGTTATCTTTAATGATTACTGTTGATATTCATGCATACAACGCATACTTACAGATCAAGAGTTTACTTTCTTTCCAAGCTTATGAAAGTGATCAACCTTCACAAGATACTAAGGTGGTATTTGATAAAATAGCACTAATCAAATACTTCAATGAGATGTTTCAAAGTGGTACTATATACAAACAAGAAGAGGGAGAGATAATTAGGCCTATAGTCGCGCTTTCCAGCAAAATGCATGAAAACAGATTTAGAGCTACTAAAGTGCCAAATATAATTATTTTGATGGACGTAAGTGGGAGTATGAGAGATTTCTTTGATGAGTATAAGAAAAATATTATTTCAATGATAAATGATATAAGAAGTAAATATCAAGAATCAATTATAAGAATTCATGCTTTTGCCAGTACAGTAGATCAATATGGTATTACTATTCCAAGTGTGAAGGATTGTGAATGCTCTGTTTCTGAACAACAACAGTATGCTGAATCTTTGAGGGTGTTTGACAGGTATGTAGCATCTGGTGGAACAGCATTATATTATGCCATAGGAACAGCATTATCGAAGGTTATGATTAATAGTAATGATATAATTTTATTATTTACAGACGGACGTCAGTGCAGTTTAAGGAAATCAGATATTGACGTGCTGCAGGATATAAGAGAAAAAAGAGAAAGAAATCAACAATTTTCAATGTTTGCTTTTGGAGCTGGAAGTTATGATAAAAGTTTCTTTGAAAGGTTATCAAAAACTGCAGGTGTTGTTATTGAAGATTTAGGTGTTAATTTTAATGAATTATCATTACTCAAACATATGGATAAGCTTGGGAAGAGTAAAACTGTAGTTGAGTTTCTCTCTTCTACAGGTATTCTTGCATCCTTACAGGTGGTGCCAGATCAACCATTGGTTAGTAGGCATGGTATTGGTGCATCTGAGTTATTTAGCATTGGTATGTACTCCCAATTAGGTAGGGAAGAAAGACAAGCTTCTTTAGGGGGTATTTAAGGCACATGCTAAGCAATCTGTTCTAGCTTAACGGCAATTTCTTCACCAGAAAGCATGTCCTTCAACTTGAATATGCCGGTTGCAAGCTCATCATCACCGAAAATAAGTGTATGTGTTGCGCCCATTTTATTAGCTTTTTGCATTTGTTTGCCAATATTTGAGTGGTACACATAATCAATGCTAATATTGCGCGCCCGGAGTTCTTCTGCAATACGAGGTGCTTGAGATAGCGCTACTTCTCCAATTGGGATTAGGAAGATTAGCTTGCGCATAGTATGGCTTAGATTTTCTACGATAAGATCACCAATGCGCTCGATACCTGCGGCAAACCCAATTGCAGGAATGGATGGTGCTCCCATAACTTCAAATAGCTTATCGTATCTTCCCCCGGCAAGAACGGTACCTTGGCTGCCTAGTTTATCAGTTGTAAATTCGAATACAGTGTGTGTGTAATAGTCCAAGCCACGCACTAATTTTGGATTCACTGTCATCTCAATACCTAAGTTGTTAAGGCCAGACTGCACAGTTTCAAACCTCTCCATTGCATCCTTGGTGAATGAGTCGTAAATTTTGGGAGCAGAGACTAGGATCCTTCTATCGCCTTCATCTTTGGAGTCCAGTATCCTAAGAGGGTTTTTATCAAGCCGGATTTTGCTGTCTTCTGATAAGTCAGAGAGATATTTGCTTAAATAGTTAACTAGGTGTTCTTTATAGGCTGCGCGGCTTTCAGAGTCACCTATTGATGAAATCTCAAGTTTTACGCTGTCCTTAAGCCCTAGGCCATTCAATAAGTTTTGAGCAAGAGCTATGATTTCTATATCCGTATATGTGGCTGCTACTCCAATACTCTCAAAATTTAACTGATGAAATTGACGATATCTAGCTTTTTGTGGGCGTTCATGCCGAAATATCGGGCCATGTGAAAAGTATTTTATTGGCAGACTTTGGGTAAGACCATTCGAGATAACTGAGCGAACTACGCTTGCTGTGAATTCTGGGCGAAGGGTTATGCTGGTTTTGTCGCGGTCTAAAAATGTGTAAGTCTCTTTGCTTACCACGTCGGATGTTTCACCAAGGGTGCGATGGAATATTTCGCTAAACTCAAAGATCGGTAGCATAAGTTCTTGGTAATTATATAGCTTTGCCATCAAATATGCCCGGTCAACAATTGTTTTATAGGCGACCATATCTGGGCCAAATATATCGCGCACGCCGCGCACAGGTTGCATTTTAAATGTATCGGACATAGCTAACTTCCAGTTTTTAAGAAATATATAACACTTTCCTACTAAAGAAAACCTGTAAAAATAGTTGCAAGCTTATGCGAAATAATATAATTATTAGTTCTACAATTTATTATATGGATTCTAAGTATGTGCGTTTTTGAAATATTACACTTTTTGCCTCTAGCCCTTATCGCGCTATCTGCGCTTAGTTTGAAAGGAAAAAGCAGTGGTTTATTCTCTCTAATGGTTTTGGTTCTTAGTACTATTGGTTTAATAGCTGGTAATCATTCGCATGTAGAGCATGGCGCGTTTTTTGGCATGGCTGACCCGTGCTTTGGATATATGCTAGCTATTGCTGTAAGTGCATTTACTTCTTTGAAAGCTTTGAAAAACAAGTTCGCAAGAGTTAATGCTTAAGAAGTTTTTATTCTTAAGTTTAGTAGCTGCTTTTGCAGCTATTTTCTACTTTTACCCTAGCATAGATTTAGATACGTCTTCGTTGTTTTATAAGGAAGGTGAGGGGTTTTACCTTAAAGATAGGCTCTGGGTGTATCTTGTTTATAAAGCAGTTCCGCTCACTTGCTTTGCTTTTGTTTTTGTTGCCATATTCTTTAGTATTAAAGAATATATATCCACTAAATCGATAAATCCTAAGCACTACAAAAAGATTATTTATGTAACATTAGTTTGTCTGATAGGTCCAGGGTTTATAGTGCACAATGTTTTTAAAGATAATTTTGGTAGGCCAAGGCCTCATCAAATTGAGCAATTTGGCGGGTCATCCCAGTTTCAAAGGGCATTTGTTATCTCTAATGAGTGCAAACGTAACTGCTCATTTCCTTCTGGACACGCATCCGTAGGCTTCATGTTTTTTGCGCTTGCATTTCTTTATACTGGAAAGAAGAGATTATGGCTTTCATCTCTCGCAATTTTCTTAGGTCTTGGTATAGGACTAGTGCGTATTATACAAGGCGGACATTTCCTAAGTGATGTTATATTTGCAGGGATAGTTGTTTATGCTACTGCGTATGTGTTAGACATAATAATAAAACCCCGCGATAATGCAGCTTAAGCCTTGGAAAAAACGTTTAATGACTGTGTCTATCCTTATGGTTAGTATCGCAATTGGTGTTGCCATAATACTCAAGACTTTTAATGATAATATCCTATTTTTCTTCAGTCCTACAGACCTTATAGAGCGCAATGTTGCCCCAAGTGATAGAATCATTAGGGTAGGTGGGCTTGTAAAAGTTGGGTCAATTAGAAAATCTGTAGATAGCACAGAAGTTGAATTCACAATCACCGATAACCAGAGTGATTTAAAAGTTTCCTATTCAGGAATTCTCCCAAATTTGTTTAAGGAAATGCAAGGCACTGTGGCACTTGGTGTTCTAAAGGTCGATGGACACTTTGAAGCAAAAGAATTGCTGGCCAAGCATGATGAAAACTACATGCCGAAAGAGGTCGCAGATAGCCTAAAAAAGCAGGGCCTTTGGCAAGAAGGTGGGAAGTATTAGTAATCTCCCTGAATCCATGGTTACTAGCGTCCCTGCTCATTAGCTGTATCTTCTTTGCAATACCACTGTACGCTGCGCCCTAATGCGTAAGCTCCTAAAATTGCACCATAAGCAATAGCTGGCATCTTATTCTCAGCAACATAATTCACATATGCTGCTGGTGCCGCCAGGACAACAAGCCATAAAGGTGATGAACTTTGTAAAAAGAAGCAACTTAGCATTGTTGCAACACCGTATGAGGCATCATTACCGAAATTTCTATCTAGTAGTTTCTGAGGTATGGTATAAGATCCAACGGCAATTTGCCTTAAAAAGCTAGTTTCGCTTATAGTAATATCTCTTCTATAAACCATTGGTGCATAGTATATTGTGATGCCAACAAGCAATGATTTAACTGCTATGCCAAGATAGTCACGGGGGGTGCTTGGAGTAGCTTTTTCTTCTACCACCACTACTTCTTCTTTCTCTTTTTTCTCTTCGTCTTTCTCTGATTTGGATTCCTCTTCTAAGATTACATCATCTTCTGCTGAAGCTATAGAGCTCCGCACCTTCATTTCTTCTTCCAGCCTTTCCTGTTCTAACCTCTTGGCTTTAAGCTCCTCTTCTAACTTGCGTTGCTCTTCTGGGCTACGCATCTGTGGATGAGTTGCTGGATCCATTGAAGTCATATTGGAATCGTTAAGTCCTTTCCCTTCTTTCTTATCACGCTGATTCTGCGCTGCAAGCTTTTCCCCGTCTTGTCGCTGGTTTGCAAGTATAGTTTTCATTTCTTCAACTTCAGCAGCCAGCCTTTTCTTTTCTTCCTGCTGTTCTCTAAGTGCAAGTGCTAACTTGCGTTGTTCATCTAGCTCAAGTTGCTCTTCTTGAGAAAGAGGTGTAGATGGCGGGGGAACTAGACCATCTTCCTTCTGTTTTGCAAGGAGTCTATCTGCAGCCTCAATTAGTGGTTTTAAGTTAGGCTGATTAGGGTCATTAGATTCTTTTTCAACAGGTTCAGCACTATCCTTATTTTCTAATATCTCCTCACTTTCTGAAGAACTTGAACTAGAGAAAGAGAGAAAAACATTATCATCATTTTCTTCTATATCCGAATTTAAGGATTCTTCCACTTCTAAAGGATCTTCTTTTGCAACATTATTCTCTTTCAGTTCTAGAGAGGCAACTTCTGTAGGGTTTTCTTGTTCATGAGGCAACTCTGGCGTATTCTGTTCATGCAGCACTTCTAGTTTGCTATCTTTTTCAACCACATGTCCATCTGTACTATTCGGTGACTCAGATAGTTCGTGCTTGAGTTTATCTATATCTCTAGCATTTTGCTCAACAACAACTTTAGTCTCTTCCCGCTCTTTGTTCTCTACCTCTACCTCTACCTCTACCTTTTCCTTTTTTTCCTCTTCAACCGAATTTTCCTCTTCAGAACTCCTATCTTCAATCTTAAGCGGATCGAGAAATATCGAGTTATTCTGGGTATCAGTTGGTTTCATATAAGCAGTAAAGTAAGGCTGTGCGGCACTTGAAACAAAACCCCACATACCTTTCGCAACAAAATTTGTAACTCCAGTGATAGTAATGTTACTAAGTAGATCGGAAACATTTTCTCCAACAGATTTTATTGCCACAGGAGTAGAGGGAGCTATAGTTACATTAACAGGATTATTAACTACTGCTTCTTTTTCTTCTTCATATGGCTTAATAACAGGCTTATCATTTACTACTTCTGCACATGGTTCAACTTTCTTTAAAGCCTCGAATATTTTTTTGTTAACTTTAAGTGGATAAATGATTGTTATTTCTCTAGTTCTACTTCCAGTTCTAGCGCTAGGTTTTTTAGAATATATAAATTCGTTTAAAGTATTTAAAAATTCTGTAATAGATTTTATCTCACTTTTAGAAAGCTCAGCGCTCTTTATATTATGAGCTAGTTTGTCTGTAGTCATGGATTTTACATCATCTGCAGTGGCATCAGCAAAAAAGTCTTCAGCACTCTTGCCGTCCAATAATATATCCAACTTGGCTAATGATTGTATAATGCATGATTTAGCCGACTTCTTTAACTCGTCTGAGTCATAAGTATTTAAAGAACTATCTCTATTTGTGATAATTACTTTAAGTAACTCTCTTGCTTTCATCTGATATAAACCACATTAAATTTTGTAATATTATACAGCCTGAGGCCCGCCCATACAAAGCTTTTATTGTTAAGAAAATGTTAAGAGCGCACCTTTGGGAATTTTAAATCCTCTTAAGAATGCTTCAAGGTATATCATCTTGCGTCCTTCGCGTTGCAGAAGCATAGGCTTGAGTGCGCCACCCTTACATGCTATGGTCAAATCATCGTCAATTACTGTGCCTGGAGGGGCATTTGTCTCTAAGCTAGTTAGGCTCTCTGCTTCAATGATTTTTATGTTCTCACCATTAAAGGTAAAATATGCTCCAGGGCGAGGGGAGAATGCTCTAACTTGCGCATTTACCAAATAGGAGCTTTTACCAAAGTCTAGTCGTTCATCAGCGCGTTCTATCTTGCGTGCATGAGTTTCTCCAAGTTCTGCTTGCTTGCGCATTTTTGCTGTGCCAGTTTCAAGTTGCATTAATACCTCCAGCACCATCTCAGCGCCAATCTTAGACGTTATGTCGTGCAGCTCTTGAGAAGTCATGCTCTCATTCACTGCTAGAGTTCTTTCAAGTATGATGTCGCCCGTATCCATACCCTTATCCATCTTCATTATACATACTGAGGTTTCCTTATCACCTGCAAGGATTGTATGCTGGATAGGAGCAGCGCCACGCCATCTTGGGAGTTTTGATGGGTGAATATTGATGCAGCCATGTTTGGTAGCGTTTAAAATGCGTTCAGGCAAAATCACGCCATAAGCTGCAACTACGGCCACATCGGCTTTAAGAGATGCAAACTGCTGATAGTCTACATCATCTTTAAAGTTTTTAGGGGTAAGTACATTCAAACCATGCTGTAATGCGAGAGCATGAATAGATGACTGAATATCCAGTTGACCACGCCCAGCCGGCCTTGGCGGCATGGTATAAACCGCAACAATTTCATGCTCACTATCAATTAGTTTTGCAAGTGCTGGCACCGCAAACTGCGGAGTTCCCATAAATATGATTCGCATAACTTATAACTTACTTTCTATATAATTTCCAAGTGTTAGAGCAGCTTTGAGATGGATACCGCTATCAAGCAGCGGTATGACAAACTTACACTTTCCTGATCTTATATTTATCATTATAAACCACAAAAAAGTCCTATGGAAGTCCCTAAGCAAAATATTTTTGCATCTAGTTGCACCTACCATATAACCTGTCCTTGCCTGCTTTGCTATGAATCGCCCGATCAAGTCATATGATGACATTGTTATGACAGGTTTTCTTGCTTATTCTCAAGAATTAGTGTAGGATCGGCGATAATTAATTGTTATTTAAGGTAATGCTTATGAAGGCTATAGAGACTACGTTTATTGTTGTGGGCGCTACGCTTGCCGGGGCTAGGTTTTTTACAAAAAGTACACCAAAAACAATAGAAAGAACAATACCCGCTAAACATCAATGTGAAAATTGTAACGAAGAGAAAGAATATGAGGTAACTCAGGAAATCAAGACCTATGAAAATATTCCTTCTATAAAAGGAGCAATCCTTGGTTTCACGCTTAGCAATTTGCTGATTTATGCAGGACCGCTTAAAGAGGCTATAAAAGCAAGAGAAGGGATGAAAATTATGGCTGTTACAGCTTCTTCTGCTATTGCTATTATGTCATTTTTCTTTGTGGGAGTGGGGATATTACAAGGTAATGAAGCGTTAAGAGACAGAATAAGTTACCTTAGCGCAAAGTTTCATGAAAAATCGCCAGATGCTGCCTCAATGCTTGTTGCAGCTGGTTGTGCTGTTTCTGGCCTTGCATTTGGTAACTTTATTGCTGCTGCTGTTTCAAGGTAAGTAGGAGTACGGGTAAAACATTAGCTTAAGATTTAACTGGAAAGAATGCTAAATTTTATCTAGAATCAGCAGTATAACTTATAGCTAATTTTAGATGACTCAAAGAACTTTAAAAGTGGTGCTTGCAAAACCTAGAGGCTTTTGTGCCGGAGTGGAGCGCGCTATTGAGATTGTGGAACGTGCACTTAAGAAATATGGCCCGCCGGTCTATGTGCGTCATGAAATCGTGCATAATAAGTATGTAGTGGAAGATCTAAAAAACAAGGGTGCTATATTTGTAGATGAAGTTGCAGATGTTCCAGCAGGTGCAATTACTATATTCTCCGCCCATGGAGTATCTGAAAGAGTGGAGCAAGATGCTAAAGTCCGCGATCTTCCTATAATCGATGCTACGTGCCCATTGGTGCGCAAAGTGCACAAAGAAGCACAAAAGCATGAATATGCTGGGCGTGAGATAATCCTAATAGGTCATGAAGGACACCCAGAAGTAGAAGGCACAAGTGGACGCGTGAAATCTAAAGTAATATTGGTGCAATCAGTTGAAGCTGTAGCGCAAATTGAAGTGCTTGACGCAAGCAAACTTTCCTATGTAACGCAAACAACATTAAGTGTTGATGATACCAGGCAGATAATTGACGCGCTTAAAGCTAGGTTTCCGCTTATTGAAGGGCCTGATCTTAGGGACATATGCTATGCTACCCAAAATCGGCAAGATGCGGTTAGAAAGCTTGCGAGTGAGGTGGATGTGATCCTAGTAATTGGGTCACAAAACAGTTCCAACTCCAATAGACTAAGAGATTTAGGTGAAGAAATGGGTAAACCCTCTTATCTTATAAATGGGGGAGAGGATATACATAGTAATTGGTTTGAAGGCAAAGTAAGTGTTGGAATCACAGCTGGTGCTTCCGCGCCTGAGATATTGCTTGAAAAGGTTTTGGATAGATTAAGCGAGATTGCCGAGCTGAAGATAGAAACTCAGCAAACTGGCATTAATGAGAACGTTAAGTTTAAATTACCAGAGGAGCTAGCGGAAGTAGCATGAGCAATACTTTAGAAGTACATCACTACTCGCTCTGTCCGTTTTCAAGAAAATTGCGAATCATCTTGAAGGAAAAGGGTATTAATTTTGAACTGTTCCATGAACCATTTTGGCAACGCCGAAAAAGTTTTTTAAAATTAAACCCAGCTTGCGAAACTCCGATGATTATTGTAGGCAACAACTTTGCTCTTTGGGGTAACCATTCAATTACAGAATATCTAGAAGAAGCTTATACGGAAAAGAAATTATTGCCTGAAGATCCGAACGAGCGAGCCAAGGTGCGCAAAATAACCGAATGGTTTGATGGCAAATTCTACCATGAAGTGACGCGGTATATATTTAATGAGAAGATAATAAAAACAGTGTCGCGTCAGGGATATCCTAATTCTCAGGCAATACAAGCTGCTAAGAGTAATATAAACTATCATATGGAATATATAACGCATTTGCGCAAAGATAATATGTATCTTACAGGGGAAGACGCAACAATTGCTGATTTCGCTGCTGCAGCACAGCTCTCAGTGCTCGACTATGTGGGAGATGTGCCATGGAGCTCTCATAAGTCGGCTAAAGAATGGTATGCTTTGATAAAATCACGCCCATCTTTCAAAGCTATTTTAAACGATCGTATCCCAAATTTTGCACCGCCTATCCACTATCCAGATCCAGATTTTTAGTAGCAACCTCAGTTCGGGATTAGGTTATACGTAATACAGCAAGTAACCCCAATTCCTGTCATCCATATTAAAGCTTCACTAACGCTCAGAATGTTTTATAGAAAGAGAGTTTTAGACTTTAATAATTAAAAAAGAAAAGTAATTTTCTATTGAAAGATGGACCCCGCCACCTGCGTCGCGGGGTGACATATCTTTAAAAAGGTTACCCGCTTTTTAATTCCGAACGCAAGTTTCTAGCAAGAATAATACATCTTGAACTCAAGTGGGTGTGGGGTAGTTTCAAGTTCTTTGGTTTCCTTGGATTTAAGGGATATGTAAGTATCAATGAAGTCATCGGTGAATACATTGCCCTCTTTAAGGAAAGATCTGTCTTTATCCAGATTTGCTAGGGCTTCCTGCAAGGATCCGCAAAGAGAATTAAGCTTAAGATTATCAGAAGCTTTTAGGTTATATAAATCTTTGTCTACAGCGTCCCCTGGATGTATCTTATGCTTAATCCCATCAAGACCAGCCATAAGCAATGCCGCAAATGATAGGTATGGATTGCAAGCAGGATCTGGAAACCTAACCTCTATTCTTTTAGCGTGGATGCTTTGAACATATGGAATCCTAATCGATGCTGAGCGGTTGTTCGCCGAGTAAGCAAGTGTTACTGGTGCTTCAAATCCAGGAACTAAACGCTTATAACTATTGGTTGTAGGATTGGTAAATGCATTAAGTGTTTTGCCATGTTTTAGTATACCACCGATGAAATATAGGCACATTTCAGATAAGTTTGCATACTGTCCATCTTTATAAAAGAGATTTGTGCTATCGTCCCACAATGAAAAATGGGTATGCATTCCGGAACCATTATCTTCTGATATAGGTTTTGGCATGAAGGTAGCAGTTTTACCAAAGCTATCAGCCACGTTTTTAACTACATATTTAAATTTTTGCACATTATCTGCACTGTATTTCAGGGTATCGTATTTAAAGCCTATCTCACATTGGCTAGCGGCTACCTCATGATGATGCAATACAGATCTGATACCGATATTTTCAATAGAGCTACAGATTTCAGAGCGAATGTCAAAAAGCTTGTCTACTGGTTGAGCAGGGAAGTACCCGCCTTTAAAATCTGGTCTATGGGCAAGGTTTGATGCGTTTACATCGTGTTTTCCAGAATTGTAGGGTCCTTCTTCGGAATCTAAGTGATAAAACGATTGTTGTGGTGAAACTTCAAATCTAACATTATCAAAGATAAAGAATTCCATTTCGGGACCAACGAACACTTTGTCAGCCACTTTAGCTGATGTTAAATACTCTTCGGCTTTAGCGGCTATTGTTCTAGGATCACGCAGATACTTCTTGCCAGTTTCCGTATCTATTACATCGCAAATTAGGCAGAAGCAACTTTCAGAGGTGAATGGATCTAAAAATGCGGTGGATAGATCTGGTTTTAAAATAGCATCAGAATGATGTATTGCTTTCCAGCCTTTAATTGAGGATGAATCAAATCCAACGCCATCGTTCAGCAACTGTTCATCAATGCTGCTTGCATGGTAAGTTATGCGATGTAGCTTTCCGTCTATATCGGTAAAGCAGAACGAAACAAACTTAACAGATTGTTTTTCAAGTTCTTTTATAAAGTTAGCTGCTGGATTGGACATTTCAGTTACTTAAAAGTTTAATCAAAAATAATACTCTATTAACAAATATTCAACTAATTAATGGAGAATAGGTTTCTATTAAAAGCCGTAGTGTTTAAGCCACCTCAGGTCACCATCATAAAACTTGCGCAAGTCCGATATATTATATTTAAGCATAGCCAGCCTTTCAACGCCGGCACCAAAGGCAAACCCTTGATATTCCTCCGGATCTATCCCACAGTTTTTTAGTACGGTAGGATGGATCATACCAGCTCCTAGAATCTCAACCCAGTCTTCGCCTTGGCCTATAATGATTTGTTCTTTAAGGCTACGGTCGCACTTAACATCTACCTCAGCGGAAGGTTCAGTAAACGGGAAATGGCTAGCACGCAGTCGGATTGGCGCGCTCTCAACCTGAAAGAATTTTTGAAGGAATTGTTCTAAACAAAACTTAAGCTGTCCCATACTGACCTTACGATCTACATATATACCCTCCAATTGGTGAAACATAGGAGAATGCGTCGCATCGCTTTCATAGCGGAAAGTTTTTCCCATAGTAAACAGGCGTAGAGGCATAGTTCTTTTGCCCATCTCCCTAATTTGCACATTTGAAGTATGTGTTCGCAGTAGTTTTCCTAAAGGGTTTTTCAGGTGAAAAGTATCATGCATCTGCCGTGCTGGATGATTTTCAGCGATATTAAGTGCGGTAAAGTTGTGCCAATCGTCTTCAATTTCAGGACCATCTGCAAATTCAAAGCCGAAACCTTCAAATATCTCTTTGATCTCAGCAATTGCATTGCTAATTGGATGGATGGATCCAATTGAGGTTGTGCGAGCAGGTAGCGTTATATCAATGGTTTCGCGCTCCATTTTCTGAGATAACTCAAGCTCTTCGAATGCAAACATTTTTGCATCAATGCTTTTGGTCACAAAGTCTCTTAACACGTTTACAGAAGCACCATGCGCTTTACGTTCTTCAACAGGGAGCGTGCCGATTACTTTAACTTGATCAGTAACGAGACCGTTTTTGCCAATAAATTTTATTCTGAGAGTTTCAACATCAGCAGACGACTTAACCAGTTGAATTTCATTTTCAAAAGCTTGTTTGATATTATCTAACATATGAATTAAAACCTTATTTCTGCCACCTACTATATACATCTTTGAGTGTTCTTGCAAAAGATTACTTATACCAAGACCCACAAATAATTAAGGGAATGCGCTGCATCTTTTGATTTTTTAGTCGTCGCGGAACACCTAAAATATGTACAATATTATAGGTGTTCCGCGACTTCCCAAAAAACCAAAATCTATCGCGCATTCCCTTAATTATTTATGGGCCTTGGTATTACACATAAGTTTACTGATTAAATTGTGCTATGCAGCATTGAATCTTTTAAATTTTGATTTTCTATTTTCGTCCAGATGCTACTATCAGCTTATAACAACTAGAAGTAGCACCTGATGACAACTAAAAAAAGTAGTGACGGCAATTCATTTTATGAAGACAGTTTGGATTTTCACGCGCGAAAGCCCGTTGGTAAGATTGCTATAGATCTTGTCAAACCACTTACCAACCAGCGAGATCTCTCTCTTGCCTATTCACCCGGAGTTGCTGCACCTTGTTTAGAAATCCAAAAAGATCCAGCGAATGCGTTCTTATATACAGGTAAAGGTAATTTTGTGGCAGTTATCTCAAATGGTACAGCTGTGTTGGGACTTGGAAACTTAGGCGCTCTTGCTAGCAAGCCTGTAATGGAAGGAAAAGCTGCATTGTTTAAACGATTTGCCGATATTGATGCAATAGATATTGAAGTATTCACAGAAGATCCAGAAGAATTTATTAGTGCAGTAAAGCTTATAGGGCGAACATGGGGCGGTATAAATCTAGAGGATATAAAAGCTCCAGAGTGTTTTATAATTGAAGAGGAATTAAAGAAAGTTCTGGATATCCCCGTATTTCATGATGATCAGCATGGGACTGCTATTATTGCAGGAGCTGCGCTTATTAATGCCTGTGAGATTCAAGGAAAAAAGTTAAGTGATCTAAAAGTCGTTGTAAATGGTGCAGGGGCCGCTGCAATTGCCTGTGTTAATCTTATTAAGAGTTTAGGTGTTAAACCTGGAAACGTCATAATGTGTGATACCAAAGGCACGATACATAAATCGCGTACTGAAGGGATGAATAAATGGAAGATGGAACTTGCAGTGCATACCGAGGCTAGAACCCTTGCAGAGGCTATGGTAGGAGCTGATGTATTTCTAGGGCTTTCCGTTAAAGGTGCTGTAACCAGTGAAATGGTCGCATCTATGGCTCCAAATCCCATTATATTTGCCATGGCTAATCCTGAACCAGAAGTTACGCCAGATGAGGTTGCAGCTGTTCGTAGTGATGCAATAATGGCAACTGGTAGAAGCGATTATCATAACCAAGTTAACAATGTTATGGGATTCCCTTATATATTTAGAGGTGCACTTGATGTTCAAGCTACTACTATAAATGAAGAAATGAAAATCGCCGCAGCTCGAGCTGTTGCAGATTTAGCAAAAGAGGATGTTCCTTATGAAGTATCTGCCGCATATGCAGGTAGGCGTTTAAGATTTGGTCCTGATTATATTATACCAACTCCATTTGATCCAAGGCTTATTTATGTTGTACCAACTGCTGTTGCAAAGGCAGCTATGATATCTGGTGTTGCTCGCAAGCCTATCGCAGACTTTAAGGATTATCATAAGGAACTAGCGTCTAGGCTTAACCCTACGCATAACTTAATGAACTTATTTTTTGAAGAGCTTAAAGCTGAACCAAAGCGTATCATTTTTGCAGAAGGAGATGATGAACAAATGGTGCGTGCGGCAGTGCAATGGCGGAATCAAGGTTATGGTACGCCTATTCTAGTGGGGCATGATCAATCCATCAAGAAAAAGCTTAAATTATTAGGCTCAAGCATTGAGGGTATAGAAATCACAAATGCAGCTCTCCATCCACGTACTAAAGATTATATAGATCAGCTTTACAAGCTGTTGCAAAGGAAGGGATTCTTGCAACGAGATTGTGCTCGTATGGTTAAACGGGATCGTAATATATTTTCTTCATTAATGCTTGCAAACGGTGAGGGCGAGGGGATGCTTACAGGGACCTCACGTCCGTATCTAAATGCCCTTGAAGACGTTACTAAGGTGATTAAGAATGAAAATGGCAAATTGCTATTTGGTATATCAGTATTCTTGAATCGTGCAAGAACCTTGTTTATAGCCGATACCACCATAAATGAATTGCCTACTGCAGCTGAAACCGTAGAAATAGCTATCCAAACTGCAGCTGAAGCTAGAAAAATCGGGCATGTTCCAAGGGTTGCGTTCTTATCATTTTCCAATTTCGGCAATCCATCGCGTGAAAAATCTGAAGTTGTACGCGAAGCGGTTCAACTGATGGACGCAAGAGATGATATCGATTTTGAATATGAAGGCGAGTTGCAAGCAGATATAGCCATAAATCCTGAATTGCTTAAACTGTACCCATTTGCGCGTTTAACTGAGCCTGCCAATATATTGATAATGCCAGGGCTACATAGCGCAAATATAACATCCAAATTACTTAAAGAGTTATGTGGCGGTACATTAATTGGGCCAATTTTATGTGGTCTAGAGCGACCTGTCCAGATAGTTAATATCAATGCTCGCGAATCGGATATTTTAAATCTTGCTGCTATTTGCGTACATCGTAAAGATAACCTCTGATAGGGTGTAATAATTTTTCATGCCGTACTTGATAACGCTAGTGTCCGGAATAAATTTAGCATTCAAAATATTTTAAAATACAATTAGTTAGCCCTATTTTTGTCATCTCGCTGCGCAGGCTGCGTTGTTGCATGGAAACTTGAGTTCATTCAAATCAAGTAACTATAGGCGCACCAGAGGTATTT
>CAYWJW010000009.1:0-40080 GCA_964458795.1 uncultured Candidatus Jidaibacter sp.
GAACCTCAATCCACTTTATGCAATACCTAGCATTCAGATTATCTCTAATACCACCGGATTGTTTCTTGGCTTTCTACTAGGAACTGTACTTGGATTCTCTCCACAGATCCGAATAACTAACCTACTTGAGCGTATGCAGAGCATAGCTAGCAACTCCCTAAAATTCTTTATATTACCCCTATTGCCATTTTTAATTTTAGGATTTGCAGTAAAAATTCAGCATGAAGGGATATTAGAAACTTCAGCTAGTGGTTATGGGAAGATCTTGCTTAACTTCTTTCTAGCGCAACTTTGCTATATTATCATTGCACTCAGCATTATTAGTGGTTTCAGGGTAAAAAAATTCATGCAAATTCTCAGTAAAATCATGCCAGCATCAATTACCGGGTTTTCTACTTTCTCTAGTGCCGCCACTATGCCTATTACGATCGCATGTACTGAGAAAATCTTAGATGATAAATCAATCGCAAAGTCGTTCATTCCAGCAACCGTAAATATCCATTTGATAGGGACGGCTATAGGCATGAACGTAATCATCTTAAGCTGCATAAGTTTATATGGCATGGCTATCCCAAGTTATATAGAATTTTTGCCTTTTGCATTCTACTTTGTGATTATGATGTTCGCAGTAGTAGGGGTTCCAGGCGGATCCATTTTTGCAATAGCTCCTTTAATCGAGCAATACTTAGGGGTAGGTCCGGAAGCTATAGCGTTAATCACTGCTCTTGTACTATTGTTCGATCCCATTGATACTTCATTTAACATTACGGCAAATGCAATTTTAGCCAAATTTTTTGAGCGATTCTATCAATTGATTGATTCGTTTAAACCGTTAAAAGTCAAACAATCTGAGGCTGGAGAATGAACCATTTATTTTGCTTTGGTCTTGGCTATACTGCAAAACGATTGCTTGCAACATTTGGTGCCAATAATCAAAAAGACTGGACCTTCTCAGGTACTAGCAGATCTCAAGTTAATTATGCTTCCACGCAGATGCATATATTTGACGACCTATTAATTCTACCAGATGATATCACCCATATTCTAATATCTGTGCCGCCAAAAGAAACTGGCGACCTTGTGCACAGCAGATTCTATAACCAAATTGTACGACTTAAGAATCTTCAATGGCTTGGATATCTATCCTCAACTGGCGTGTATGGAGATCACAAAGGCGCATGGGTTTCTGAAGAATCCGAAGTAAGCTTGAGCAGTGCATCTGGACGTTCACGCTTGAGCTCTGAGAATCAATGGTTGCAAGCTTCAAGAGAGGATATACCTACTCATATATTTCGAATATCCGGGATTTATGGACCAGGAAGAAGCGCTCTGGAAAATGTGATTTCAGGTAAAATCAAAATCATTAATAAACCTGATGTGGTGTTTTCTCGCATTCATGTGGACGATATAGTTAATGCATTGTCTTTATCGATTGCCAAACCTAATACTGGCTCTATATACAATTTGGCTGACGACTACCCGTGCAATCCTCGTGAAGTAACTGAATTCGCTTGTAAATTATTGGGTGTGGCACCTCCTTCACCCATACTTCTAGAAGATGCTGAATTAAGCGATATTGGAAAAGGATTCTATATGCAGAGCAGACGTGTCAGTAATAATAAAATTAAAACTGAGCTTGGACTCAAATTAATATATCCTACTTATAAAGAGGGACTTATATCAATCGCCAAAGAATGCGGTTATATAGCTAGGTCATATGACGACCTTGTATAGTTTCTTTTCTAGTAGCTCTTTCAGCAAATTTGGTTGGTTGCTGTTCTTTAGTTACATAATTAGTTTCTAGATATGCTTTTATTTCTGAGTTGTTTATTAAACCCAGCACTCTCTGAGCCTCAACACTGATTGGAGGTTCTGACAATTTTAGTGTTGTTAGAGCATAACTTATTTGACCCTTGTTAAATAAGTCAACCATGGATTCTAAAGTCTTAATATCAATTATAGCACCTGTTAACTCAAGTGTTTGGTTATATCTTAATGCCACGCTTAGGTTTGAATTGGAGATCTCCGTATTGCTTAGGTCAATCACTGGAGGTGCAAAGCTCGCCCCTTTAAAATCAAAGCTATCAATAACCATATTTGCGAGCTCAGAAGTTATATACTGACCTGAGAAGTTTTGTGTTTTGATAAAATAGCGCGCCAAACTAGTACTGCCTAGTTCTGTATAATACGATTTGCAAGCTTCGGCTAGATTTGGCTTCTTACCACTCTCTTCTGTTATACGCACATTATCTATTACTGCAGCTATACTGTTTCCTGCCATCCATCTTTTTACAAAACCTGGCACGATATTTTCTCTGAAATAGCTTATAACAACGTCAATCAGTAACTGCCAGATTATGGTGCGAGCATCTCCAGAAGTAATTGCAATACCTGCAGCCTTGAGTGTCCCTCTTACCCTACTTGAGAAATCTTTTTGTAATAGATCATTAAATGCTGAACCAAATTTAGCCAACGATTTTTCATCCTCCAAAAATCTCATTACTGCTTCTGAGTCTATGTGGAATTTTCTCGCGTTTGGACTTGCCTTCAAAGTATCTTCAATAACGGACTTAATTTCTCTACGACTGCCTTTAATCATTGGTATAAATTGATTTCGATATAAGGCAACTAAATCCTTGTCATTAATAACTCTAGCTAAGACTTCTCCAATATCACTAGCTGTTTCATATAATTGAGCAATAGACGGCTTTTCCTCTCCTAACAGCTTCAATATAATTTCTACTTTTTCGGGCACTTCATTAAGCTGCGCGATAACTTTTTCATCAGTAATAAGCGCAGCAGCAGATAATCCAAAACTAATAACCTGAGGTAATAGAGCATTACTATCTCTCAATTTCTCTGGCAATAGTGGTTTAACAAGAGATTGTAAAAACTCATTATTACCTAGCTCTGCAAGCTGAGTACGACTACTGGTAATAAGCGGTGAAATTCCGGATGTTTTAAGCACGTTCAAACTCATTGACATAAGCACTCTGATATCACTAGCATCAAGCTGTGAAAATATGGCCTGTTTATGCAGAGCCCTTCGTTCATCGGCTCGAAGCTCAGGATTAGTCAACTGAGTTTGCACAGATGTCAAAATTGCTATTTTAGCAAGTTGAGTATCGCATGTATTAACAACACTTACCACTTCTGGCACTTTATCTACCACATGTTTGGCTATATTACCGAGTAGGGAGAAATTATCATCATTCACTAATTCTGCTAGACCTTTTGGGAACTCTCCTTCAAAGATGTTGCCGAGCAAAGTGACTATTACTGGTTTTAGTGGATCGGTATTTTCTTTAGCAAATAAAGCTTCGAATAAACTTCTGAACTCCTTGTTCTTAAGCAGTGGCGCACCAGCGCTCGCAAGCGCTAGTATATCAGTTACTCCGAGTATTGGAGCTCCATCTTTATCAAGTTGGATTTTAGATGCGGCTGCAACTAATGCGTTAAGCTGCGGCAAATTCTCACCGCTTATTATGCTAGCTGCTAATTTGATACGCGGCTCGATTACTTTTGCAGTTATATTATAGCTATCAAAAAACGTTTTTAACGCCGGCACTGCAAATAAAGCTTTGGATATATTATCGCTATTACTCGTAAGCAGTTTATTGACATCATCCAATAATTCCTTATCAACCGCTTTTTCGAATATCTTTGGTAAAACTCCTAAAAGCCCTGATACTGTAGTATTATCACCAATAGCGCTAACTGCCTCAGGAGCCTTATCTAAAATGCTCTTGGTTATCTTACCTACTAAGGCGAAGTTATTATCACTTACCAAGTTAGCTAGACCCGCTGGAATCTTCTCTCCATAGAAGCCACTAAGCAACCTGTTTATAACAGGTTTTAACGGATCAGTATTTTCTTTATCAAATAAAGCATCAAATGCACTCTTGAACTCTGCATTTTTAAGCAGTGGTGCACCAGCCTTTGTAAATGCTAATATATCTGCAACCCCGAGTATTGGAGCTCCATCTTTATCGAATTGGATTTTCGCATATAAGTCTATTAACTCAGTAATTTTCCTTGGTGAATCCCCAGACGTTAGCCCTATCCCCATTTTCAAAACTTCACCAATAATATTTCTAGTTATACCAAAACTAGATAATATAGGCACAGCGGCAGGAAATTTATCTAGGATATTATTTATATCATTGCTTAAACTTTGAAGTACTTTATTTAGCTTCGTCAATAGATTTGGATTAGCAGCTAATTTAAGGCCTAAAGCAGTAAATTTAGTTGTATCCATACTTATAGCGCCATTCACTATGGACGCTGTTTTTAATATCTCTAAGACTTCTTTGATAATCATATGATTACCTGGGTTTATTATTGCGGCGGCTAATTCTACTGCCGATTTAGCCAAACCTTCACTAACACCAAAACCTTGTACTATCTCATTACTTACTGCAAGTTTGGCGATTGTATCCGAATTGCTAGCAAGCATGTCATGAAGCCCGTTTACAATGCCTGATTTATTCTCACTACCGAATAACAAAACACTTGCGGAAGCCAGTAAAACACTAAACTTAGTCTGTGTTGGATCTTTTGCGGACGGCGCAAAAATGGCTGCCAGATCAATTGGCTGATCTGAAGTTATGAGTGGGCCAACTTCCTTGAGTATTTCTTGAATAGATTCATGATGAGCTGGTAGTATACTTCCTATTTCAACAAGTGATGGAATTAAAGCTGCTACAAGTTCAGGATTTGCAAAACCATATTCTCTCATAAAATTATTAAATGCACCTTTGCTATCGGAAAACATTGTTTGGAAGATCGGTATATTGCTTCCTACAATTTTCACTAAGGTTTCAATTTGCCATGGCGCGCTCAGTAGAGATTCAACCAGTTTTAATTTGCTTTGGTTTGTAAGGTCAGATGGTGTCTCGACTACAATTTTTATTGCAGACGCAATATCATTTTGGAAGTTCCAAATTATTTGACCAAGGTTAGCTGAATTATTAAGTAACAATTCAAATATAGCAGGACTGCTTAAGATTCTACTTATGAAGTTTGATTGCATCAGATTGTTTAGATCATCGGGACTTTGCCCCTTTGATTTAAGTTCATTATTTATTAAACTTGGTATATCCGCCGCTAAGTTAACTACTTCCCCTAGGTTCGTCATAACAGTTTTAAGTGCAGATCCACTCATTCCAGCAAGTTCAATGTTGGAATCTTTAACTATATCGGACGCTATACCAAACCCTATTCTAGCTTTGCTGAAACCAGTCAATGTTGCTAAATCTTTGCCTTGTAGATTCTCGTCTATAATTCTCAATATACTAAATTTATATGGATTCTTTACTGCATCTTTGAAAGGGCCAATTAGCTCATCCAACAAAGTAGTTATTGAATCGATGGAGTGCGAAGTATCATGTTCTATTTTTGCAGAAGCTTCTTCAATCTTAAGAGCTTTGATATTTTTTAATTTGGTTTTGAGCAACTCTTTATCTTTCTCAATTTTTCCCCAGTTTTCTCTAGCACTCTTGTCATCGATCTTTGCACTTAATTGTGCAAGAAGTTGAGCATGCGCCTCATAAGCTTCAAGATCCTTTGCAGATGCTTCAAATGATTCTAGATCTCTTTTAACCTCTTCAAGCTTACTTTCCAACACAACCCTATCTTCACCTGTTTTGCCTTTTATTACTGCTTCAATTCCAGTAATTTGTTGCTTAGTAGTATTTATTTTAGCCTTAGCCGCTTTTGCAGATGCTACATTTTTATCAGCCTCTTCCTTGGCTTTGGCTATTGCACCTTTTCTATCCTCACTCAATATCAATTCTAAGGTCCGCTCATTCACCACAAAATCTTTAAGCCCCCCAGTAAGCTGAAATCTGCCATAATCACTGGCTTTACTATCTAAGCTATTAACCTCTTCGGCTAATTTCTTGCTTATAGCTTCTAAAGCTGACTTAGCTTCTGATACCTTCTTCACAAGCTTATCTTTCTCACGCTTTGATTTAGTAGCTACCTGCTTTACTTTTTCGTGCCCTGGTAACTCTTTAGCCTCACCTTGCATAGTTCTTGCTCCATATACTTATGTTATAAGTTTAAGCTGCAGTAGTTAATAAAACGTTAACCGCTTCAAAAAATTTAAAGGCACATACATATTATACCAATTCCAGCAAATAACTGTACAGATGCGGGATAAATTTTGATTTTTTGGGAAGTCGCTGAAAGCCCATAATATTCTACATATTTTGGGCTTTTAGTGGCGACTAAAAAAATCAAAAGATGAAATGCATCTGTGCAGTTATTTACTGGAATTGGTATTACCTCTATAACGTTATTCCCCAGCATAATACACCTTGCTTACCCCCTTATGGGAGTCCCTAACGTAAATTTTTTATAATTTATTTAGCTTTATTATTACTTGCTCTATACTGGAAATGATGCAGAGGTTTAAAATGGAATCATTTTCATTAAATGGGAAAAAAGGGTTAATCGTAGGAATAACCAACGATTTATCGATAGCCTATGGCTGCGCTAGAGCATTAAAGTTGCTTGGCGCATCACTTGCAATAACTTATGCCTCAAGCAAGTCTGAACAATACGTTAAACCATTGGCAGAAGAATTAGACGCAGCACTCTTTATGAAGATGGATGTGCAAGATGATGGCCAATTGGATGCTGTATTTTCTAGCATTAAGGAAATATGGGGAGAGTTGGACTTCGTGATTCACTCCATAGCATTCGCAAATAAAGTAGATCTACAAGCCAAGGTGATTGATTGCTCCAGAAAAGGATTTTTAGAAGCTATGGACATTTCCTGCTATTCACTCATCAAACTTAGCCATCTAGCAGCACCACTAATGAAAAATGGTGGCAGCATAATAACCATGAGCTATGTTGGCAGCGAGCGTGTGGTTGAAAATTATGGTATAATGGGGCCTATTAAAGCCGCAGTAGAAGGCATAACAAAATATCTAGCTTCAGAGCTTGGAGATAAGGGAATACGAGTTAATGCCATATCTTCGGGACCAATCAAAACTAGAGCAGCAAGTGGCATTGCTCAATTTGATTCTTTACTGGCGCATGCTCATGCCATATCTCCTTTACAAAAAGTCTTAACCATCAATGATGTAGGAAATCTAAGCGCATTTCTAATAAGCAATGCTGGCATCTGTATTACCGGCGAAGTTATACATGTTGACTGCGGATATCATATAATGGGTTGACAACTGAAAGCTATAAGCGCGATAATCTAACAAGCAAATGTAATTAGTTCTGGTAATATTAATGCCCCAGATAACCAGTAAAACTTTTGATGAGATAAACCTTGGTGACGCAACTAGTTTAACCAGGATACTGCGTAAGCACGATATTCAGTTATTTGCTCTAGTAACTGGCGACATGAATCCGGCGCATCTTGATGAAAAGTACTCAAAGACCGATATTTTTCATCAATTAGTTGGTCATGGTATGTGGACTGGATCCATGTTTTCTGCCTTGCTTGGAATGCAGCTACCTGGCCCAGGAACTATATATTTGAGTCAAACTCTCAAGTTCTTAAATCCAGTTATGATTGGTGACGTTGTCACTGCTACAGTTAAGGTAACTGCTAAGAATCCCAAAAACAAACACATTACTTTAAGCACTCATTGTGTTAATAGCTCAGGCAAGGTTATAGTTGAAGGAGAGGCGGTAGTGCTTGCATCTAAAACTCCTGCTAGCTTTGATCTATCTAAAATGGCTATACCCAATATAGATTATCACAATAAGTATTTCGATATTTTGTTATTGGAAAGGGCCAAGGGGCTGGAACCGCTTAAAACAGCTGTTGTGCATCCAGTTGATGCCAATTCATTTGCTGCCACAATTGATGCTATGAAACTAGGGATTATTGACCCTATCTTAATAGGTCCTGAAGCTAAGCTTAAGGCTGTAGCTGCCGCATTAAATGTAGATATCAATACTCTAAAATTACACTTCACCCCACATAGTGACGCAGCAGCAGCTGCTGCAGTTGCATTAGTACATTCAGGCGAAGTTGAAGCTATAATGAAGGGTAAAATCGCAACTGAAGAGCTGATGCATCCAATGATGGATAAAGAGACCGGACTACGGACAGGTAGAAGAATGAGCCACATATTTGCCTTTAACGTGCCAAGCTATCCAAAACCACTATTCCTTACCGATGCAGCAATCAATATCCATCCTACTCTATCAGACAAGAAGGATATAGTGCAAAATGCAGTTGATCTGTTCCATGCTATAGGACTTGGAAAACCTTATGTAGCAGTACTTTCTGCGGTAGAGACGGTGACAGAAACCCTTCCTTCAACTCTTGATGCTACCGCGCTTTGCAAGATGGCAGACCGCAATCAAATTACCGGATGTTTTATTGATGGACCTCTTGCGTTTGACAATGCCATCTCCGTTGAATCGGCCAACCTTAAAAATATTCATTCTGAAGTAGCTGGAAGAGCTGATATCTTAGTAGTGCCGGACTTGGAGTCAGGCAATATGTTATATAAACAACTAGGTTATTTCTCAGGAGCTCAAGGAGCTGGTATTGTACTTGGAGCTAAAGTGCCTATTATACTTACTAGCCGTTCAAGCAGTGTAGAATCTCGAGTATCATCCGCAGCACTTTCCTTATTATACACAAGAGCTTCATGCGTATGAGCAAAGACGTAATAGTAGCATTTAATGCGGGATCATCTAATATTAAATGCTCGATATTTGATAGCAATTCACTTGAATTGCTGAAACATATAAGGGCAGAAAGCATAACTGAAATTATTGAATATATAGCATCTAGGACTGATATTAATCCGATTATAGCAGGCCATCGAGTTGCTCATGCAGGCAATCTATATACTGAATCTGTAATTCTGACAGATGAAGTTTATAATAACCTAATGTCTATATCCCATCTCGCACCACTCCACCTTCCATATAATTTAGCAATAGTTAGAAATGTAAGTGTAAGATGGCCAAACTTGAAACAAGTGGCATGCTTTGATACCACCTTCCATCTTAGTACACCGGATATAGAAAAACACTTTCCCTTACCTCTAACTTTTTTTGAGAGCGGAGTTAAGCGTTACGGTTTTCATGGGCTATCTTATGAATATATTGCTTCGATATTACCTACCGTTCTTGGAGATAAGGCTAATGGTAAAATTATAGTAGCACACCTAGGTAATGGCTCCAGTATGTGCGCTATGCAAAATTTAGAGAGCACAGCAATAACTATGGGATTTAGCACCTTAGATGGACTGATGATGGGAACCAGATGCGGTAGCATTGATCCAGGGGTTGTGCTTTACTGCCAAGAATATTTGAAAATGACTATACCAGAGATCACTGAGCTTTTATATCATAAATCTGGTCTCATGGGCGTTTCAAACCTTAGTAATGATATGCATAAACTAGAGGCATCTAGTGATAGCAGAGCACGACTTTCCATAGATCTGTATGTATATACTATACTCAAACACTTGGGCGCTTTAATGATGGCTCTTGGTGGGATGGATGCATTGGTTTTTACAGGTGGAATAGGGGAAAATTCAGCATTAGTCCGGCAGAAGATTTGTAGCAAATTATCTTGGCTTGATATTAAGATAGATGCGTCAAGTAATAAAAATAATTCAGTAGTAGTAAGCTCGGACCATTCCCTTATTCCAGTTTGTGTAATACCCACTGATGAGGAGTCGGTTATAGCTAAAGCTTGTAAAAATTTATCCAAGCACTTCCATAATCCTATAAATGTGTAGTATACTATAAACATATGGCAAGATAATTGCGGATACATATATGCCTTGGTATGACGTGTGGGACTTAGAAAAGGAGTATCCAATAGACCCAAACATAAATCTTCCTGATAAATCTGAAAGAATAGAAGTAGATAGTAATGCTCAGAGAATCCATGATTCTAAAGTTGATGCTGTGGAATTAAAAGAGGTAGGTGGCTTTACTAAAGAAGAACTTCAAAGAATGGCTGCTTTCGCAAAAATTCCTGGTGCTGGAAGGCCTATGAACAAAGATATCTATGGGTTAGATGTTGCACAACTTGAATCGGAGGGTTACACAGTCAAATATGTAGAGAACAAAGAATGGAGCACTAAGGCTGCAGTCATAATGAAAGATGATGAAGTTACAGTAGCTTTTAGAGGCACGCAAAATGGAGAAAATATTGTTACTGATGCCAATATGATACTTTCTACATCCACCTTTATGGAAGGCAGAGTACATCAAGGGTTCTATCGAGGATTTCAGAGCCTTTGGTCAGGAATCCGCGAGGAAATAGACACTTATGCTGCAAGCCGGGGTAAGCCATCCGAAGACCTGAAGTTTGGCTTCACAGGCCACAGTATGGGTGGCGCTATAGCTAAGATTGCTGCGTGGTTTGTCTATAGAGAATGGGAAGTAAGCGCAGACAATATAATAGTAGCAACATTTGGAGATCCTCGGGTCTTCGATACAAAGCAGGCAGAAGCATATAATGCAGCACTCGGTGCGACTACACTAAGAGTAGAACAGAAAGGCGACCCCGTCCCTAAACTTTCAACTGGTAGTTCTGGATATAAACATGTTGGAGCACAACTAGTCGTAGATAGAATTTCCGATGATACACCACACCTGCTAGAAGGTTATGCAAACGGAATAAAAGCTCTGCCTGAAAATGGGTTTGTTAAAACAGACTCGATATCTTTCTTTTATTATGCTTCCAAGTTCTTTCAATATTTAAACGAGCTAGTAATCGGTACTATTACGCATGCGCTGAAGGATTTAAAAGCTGAAGACTACAAAGGGTTTGCTCAAAACGAGAAGGAGGCCCGAGAAGCAGCTCTTAAAAACCCCTCTCCGGAACCCACCACGCCCACACGGCGTGGTGACATATCTAGATAATAAACATTGTTTCAAAAAGTATTTGTCAAAACATTTCAAAATAGGTTAAGATGCCGTGGAATAAGTGTTTTGCAAAATGAATAACTTGCATATATTTGATATAGTAGTAATTGGTATGTACTTGGCTTTATGCCTAGTAATAGGTCTTTATAAAGCCAACAAAATAAAGACTATACGAGAATATACCTTAGGTACTGGCCATATTTCCACAGCGGTTTTATCATTCACTATCTTTGCAACATATGTTGGAGCTGAACCTACCATTGGTCTAGTTGAGAAAGTTCACTCTATGGGATTGATATTTGCAGCTGGAATTATAGCTACACCACTCTTCTGGCTTATTACAGCTAAGATATATGCTAAAAATATAGCTATTTTTAAAAAGGCCGGGTGTATATCCGCAAGCGATATAATGGGCCTATTGTATGGAATACCTGGCAAATGGGTTACCAATATCTTTTCCATATTCTTTGCCATAGGAATAATCGGAGCACAGATAGGAGCAATTGGTTATCTATTCAACTATTTCTTAGGCACATCCCATGCCGTGGGAGTATTACTTGGGTTTGGTGTGTTGGTTATATACTCTCTTTTTGGTGGTATACGAGCTGTAGCGCTTACTGATACTTTTCAAGGGCTAATACTGCTAGTGGCCATACCAGTTGCATGCGCTATAGCGTTCCATGAAATTGGTGGGTATGACGGGTTGGTTAAAAACCTACCAGCAACGCATCTTTCCATAGATCTAACTTACGACAATATGTTACTGCTTTCAAGTATGGTATTTTACAGCATACTTCCAGTATCAGCTGGCACTTTTATACAAAGATTTTTAATGGCCAATGATAGTGCTCAGCTTAACAATGCACTTAGAATAATTGCTTATACAACCCTACCATTCACTATGGTAATATGCTTAATTGGATTTATAATCAAAGTTAAAGCGCCTGAAATTGATTCCAATATCGCTTTCTTCTATCTAATTGGAAATTATTTACCTATTGGTGTTACTGGTCTTCTAATAAGCGGTATACTCGCAGCCATTATGTCTACTGCCGATTCCTGGCTGAACACTACCAGCGTTTTATGTGCACATGACATAGCCAAAGCTCTGTTTCCAAAGCTTACTGATAGGCAAGAACTTCTGATCGCAAGAATAGCTGTGCTATTAATTTCTGGATCAGCTACAAGCATTGCTTTAACTGGCACGAGCTTAATGGCACTTTCATGGCTGGCATGCAACTTTTGGTTACCTGTGATTTTTGTCCCTCTAGTAGCCGGTTTTTTAAATTTCCAATCCAATCACAAGTCTTTTATTGCATCAACCATCTTAGGGGCTACAGGCGCACTACTTGGCAGACATATGACCGGTGAGTTTGCAACTATAAGTCTGCTCTTAGGAGTAACTGCAAGTGCCATAGGCTTATTCGGGTTTCACTACTGCCAAACATTGAGCATAAAACAAATTATTGCGCGAATCTTTTCTGGCAATGTCTATAATATAACTAACCAAGGCGCAAATACGTCTATAGTTAGTAGATCCACGCATGCAATCAGATACAACGATTATTGCTATCTTTTTGGTGCTTTAGGTATGATATACTTCCTTGGGTCATCATTCTTCATGGCATTTACCGATATGAAGATTTTATACACTATCGTATACCTAAAGGCTGCGGCTGCAATATTGTGTTTTGGGCTTTGTTCTTATGACTCTCATTTAACTACTGCCCAACAAGAAAAATATATACCAATTTACTGGTATGCGACTTTACTTTATTGCTTCCCATTTTTATCTTCATACATCGCACTCATATATGATGGCAGCCTGCCATGGATGATCAATTTTATGTTGAGCAGTATATTGCTATATGTATTTGGAGGATGGTTTGCAGCAGTATCTTTGTCAATTGTTGGCTTTGCACTGGCATATCTATTATTCAAATATACTGGCTATAGCCTTGCAATGTTGACCGCTGAGCAGCCTAAGATGTTGGGATATATATATTGTGTTTTAACCGCTGCAATTGTTTTGATACTAAAGCAAAGAGATATGATAAAGGAACGTGAACTACAGTCAAGGTTGCTTTACGGCGCCGCAGTTGCACATGAAGTTATAAATCCCTTGCAAGGCTCAGCTATGATGGCTGATGTTTTAATAGATGCCTTTGGCGACAAAGAGCGTCCTGATCAAATCAGTCTAGAAGATTTTGAAGGTATTAGAGATTTGTTAAAACCCTTTAAGGAGACAAGTGCAACTGCGCTAAAGACCATAGATAGAATGTTAAATTTAGTGCGCACAGATATATCTGCTGCTGAAGATATGGGCACCTATGATATCAATGACTGCGTAGAAAATGCCTTAAGCGTATACGGCCTTAGTAACTATGAAAGAAACAGAATTAAAGTGAATTCGGAAAAAAGTTTTAGGTTTAAGGGGAGTAAGAACTTTGTTTGTCATGTCATTAATAATTTAATCAGCAATGCCTTGAAATATGCAGGACCCGATAGCATTATTGAAATATGGTATGAAGATAGGGAGCTACATTTTAAAGATAATGGCCGCGGTATTTCACCTGATAAACTACCATATCTATTCCAACCTTTTGAAAGAAATGGTGAGACAAGCGGAACTGGTGTAGGACTTCCTTTCTGTAAGCAAATAATGGATGGTATAGGAGGTTCTATAGATTGTAGATCTGTGCCAAATAAGGGGACAGAATTTGTTCTTACATTTATTCTCGTTTAACTTCTGAACTTTTGCTGTGCCTCAGAAATTTTTGTATAATATAGCTAAAGCAGTATAAAAGGAGCATGAAAAAGATAAACGTATACTTGTCATGCCGTACTGACTTAGCTATATTTACTGTAATTGGTATTATAAATGGAATTTACAAAAAAACCGGTGAATCAGTGGTGCAAAGACCACAGCGATAACAACTAAAAATAGTATCCCACTAAACAGAGCATAGCACCCTGCAAAGATCTTGCCTGCTTGTGTCTGTAGGTTTGATTCTGGCCCCATTCCAGATAAAATCATAGAGGCATTTAGAAAAGAGTCCGTCCATGACATACTCTCAAAATTATGATAGCCTAGCATGCCCAAAAACAGTGAGCTACTGATAATAACAAAACCAACCAATAAATTCCTAGATAAGCGCTTAAAGAAAACATCCTTTGGTAGATGATAATGCTGCGTTGTTTTAGGCATAAATTATACTAAAATTCTTATTTTTTATAAAAACGTTTCTACTGATATAGCTAAGACGTTACAAGGGAATTAGAACTGTTGCAAATAAGAAGTAATACCAGCACGGAAACCAAGCATTTTTAATAGAAGATTCCTAGTTAGCAAGTAGCTGGGAATTCTCCCTCTATATAAAAATCTTCAATTCTAAATATGTGTGATTCTTTCTGATTATCTAACAGATGCGCACGCTTGAATTCAATTACCTCTGTTCCTATATACACGCTCCAGTGAACATCTTGCCCAACTGGCTTATTATTGCAAAAGGCTTCTGTAGAGAACAATCCAACATTAATGCTACCCTTGTTTCTTGCAGAATAGTAAGTGAATAATTCTACCCTTGATTTGCGCATTGCAGACCCAATTGATTGCGAATGGGCATAAGAAGCCGGATGGCTGATATGGCTACGATGCACATCAAATGGTGCTACAGTGAGCAAAAGAGATCTACTAGATCTCACCTTTGACAAGAAGTGTGTGTATGGCACTTGCATTGGTTTAAATTCTGCTTCACTATGCCGCGCAAATAAAAACCTTCCATAGGCAACTTCCGTCATGGCAGTCATCAACTCTTCTGATCCGTAGAATATACTTTGTTCAATTCTGGTATGAAATCTCCCTCCTGATCTTAGCGGTGGGTAACGAAATGGTGTATAGAGCAAGTAGTGTAGCTCTCCGCGAGAGTTACTGGTTACTACCTGCGGTTTGGACTGATCAAGCACTTCTTCAAGGATTCGCTGTTCTTCATCACTATCAACCAGCTTTCGTGTTGCAATAAAATACTGTCCTTCTACGATTCTATAGATTTCATTTTCATAGACTTGGAAATATTCGGCTAAATTAAGTGATAGAAGTTCTTCCATTATTGACCACGCATGAAGTCAATATATTGTACAATACTTGTTAAGCCTTCAACATTACGCATCAAATCCAGTGGCACTCCACCCAAAGCCACATTATTCGCTTTCAGCCATCGACACTCATTTTCTACATTCCCTCCCATGTAGGCATCAAGCCCTCTAAAGATACGTAAAAATATGACTGCTAACTGCCATTGTTTGCTGTAATGATCTAAAAAATACTGACCATTTTTTAGACGTGATATAGTCGCTTCACTAAGTCCAATAACCTCACCTAGCTGTTTATTATTTATCCCCCAATAAACGGCGGCATTCTTTAGCGCTTTGGTAATAACCACATCCTCTTGATACGCAGCTCCTTGGATAACCCTAGACATAACCATCTCCTACATTCTATAGAAAGGATAACATATTTTTCTTTCCGATGCAAGACCAGTGTTTCTGAAATAGTTAGCGGCTATGCCTTGCGATCTCTAAATCTTCCAGCCTTCCAATATCGTGCCATGCTTCATAGATGGAAAAGATCCCAACCTTATTGTCTTTTCTTAATATGCTGATTAAATCTGGCATATCAAGATACTGATTATGTGGAATATATTTGAGCGCATCTACGCTGAGTGCATATATTCCTGTACTTACAAGGTCTCTGTAGATAGGTTTCTCGACAATATCAGTTATGAAATTATCACTACTAATTGCAATCACACCGAATGGCACTTGATGCTGATATTCCCTTACGCATACTGTCAGTATATTATCCGAGTTTTCATGATAGTGCTTTAATGCAAAGAAATTGGCACTTGTAACTAAATCCGCATTCAAAACTATAAATGACTTATCTACCCATTTTGGCAACAAAGATAGAGAGCCTGCAGTTCCAAGTGGCTCTTCTTCCTGGACATATTCAATACTTACACCGAACTCAGAACCATCTTTGAAGTAATCTTTTATTACTTCTTTCATATAGTTCACCGTCACAATAATTTTCTTAAAACCTTGGTTTGCAAGCTGCTTGATTAGATGCTCAAGTATTGGCTTGCCTCCAACTTCAACCATGGGTTTTGGCATGTTCTCCGTAAGAGGGCGCAACCTTTGCCCTTTCCCACCAGCCATAATTACCGCTATGCCTGAGTCTTGCTCTGCTTTAAGTAAGTCAGTAAGTGAAATGATATCGCTTAGTCTACCATCTTTACTTGCAACTATTACTTGTCCATATATATTGTGCTTCAAAGCATCAATATACGGCTCCATATCTTCACCAACGATCGCGATTGTTGGATGCTGGTTCATCACCTTAGATATGGCTTCACTTAGGGCAACACCCGCGATAAGCCCCCTCCTCACGTCACCATCAGTAACAGACCCCACAATCTTCCGATTTTCATCTACTACTATTGCTATCTTATGAAGAGAATTCTCAATAATATTTAAAGCTTCTTTGATGGATTGATGCGCTTTAATTTCAAAGTGACTGGTACTCATAACGTCTGTATCCTAATGCAAAGAAATTCTAACACTATGAGATACTCAAGTCAATTTCTACTGGAAACAAGTTCAGTATGACTTTTGCTTTGAGGTTTATCCACACTTCTTCTATCTTACATTTATAAGTATACTTAACTCGTTACGGTCAATGGAAGTCCCAAAGCAAAATATTTACAAATATCTTCATATGAGTATTTAATAGAGCAGTAAGTCATTAAATTATGCGGGTTCTCCATGTCTGATACTGAATATCCAATTGCAATCCTCGCAACAGAGGCATCAACTCGCACGAAAAAATCAAATTATCCTGAGCCTTTTGCGTCACACATGGAAGGGCGTGAAAAAAAGCCACTTGGTGAAATTTTTGGACTTTCTAATTTCGGAGTAAACCTCACCAAATTATCACCTTCATCTGTATCATCTCTTCGCCATGCTCACTCAAAACAAGATGAATTCATCTATGTGCTAAGCGGAAAACCCACTTTGTTAACAGACAAGGGAGAGACCTATTTATCGCCAGGTATGTGTGCCGGTTTTAGTGCAGGATCTGGTATTGGACATTGCCTTGTTAACCGAACAGAAGAAGATGTGATCTATCTAGAGATAGGCGATCGCACCCCTGGTGATTCAGTTACATACACAGAAGATGATCTTCAAGCATTACTCGTCGATGGAAAATGGCAATTTACACATAAAGACGGCACATCGTATTAAAGCTGAATTTCAGCCCAAATTAACCAACGATTTCGGAATAACAGAAAAAGAATTCAACTTCCGTTGCTGCATTTTCGATAGAATCCGAACCATGCACGGAGTTTTCGCCTATGCTCAGTGCAAATTCTTTTCTAATTGTGCCAGGGGCAGCCTCAGCAGGGTTCGTAGCTCCCATAACTTCACGGTGCTTAGTTACTGCATCTTTGCCTTCAAGAACTTGAACGACCACAGGACCAGAAGTCATAGTTTCAACTAGTTCGCCATAAAAAGGACGAGCCTTATGCACTTCATAAAACTTCTCAGCTTGCGCCCTTGTCATCATCAAACGCTTCTGTGCAACAATACGCAATCCAGAAGCTTCGATAACTGCGTTTATTTTACCGGTTAGGTTGCGTTTAGTCGCATCCGGCTTGATTATCGAAAGAGTTCTTTCAACCATTTTCTACCTTATAAAGATTTATGAGGTAGCGATTATAGCGGTTTGTAAAATATTATCAACAGGTAACCTACGTTCACATGGCTGATCCAGATAAATACTTGAAGGATTAGAAACACAAGGGCTTGTAACATCAAACCTAGACGGGTCCCCTTGTGAGCAGCCGGATAACGCCGCAAGGCCTAAAATACCACCAATTAGTAAAATTATTTTTTTCATCGCAACCCTCCAAAAACTTCATCCAATAAGCGCATCATGCAAATCTTGTGCAAGTTCGCCTTCTTCATCTGCAATATATAGACTGATTGAAATATCAGTTATCACAGACTGTAGAATTTTTATACCCCGATTCTGTACTATTTGAAACACTTTTTCAACAGTTTGATTATTATGTTTTATACCAAAGCCTGTAACGGTGATTTTAGCTAGGCCACACTTAATATTTGCAACACTCTTGCCCAAATTATGTTCAAGCATAGGTACGTCATCCGCGGACAGTGATATTAAAAGCTTACTACCATTCTCTTCCATAGATGAATTTTCAATATTATAGTTAACTGCAGATAAACTTTTTAGCACTATTGTGAAATCATCTGTAGATAGTAAGCTTACCAAAGCTTGATTACGCGTAGCTGTTACAGCCGTAACTACTGATTTTTCCATTCTGACCTCATAATTTGCAATTATCGTACCCTTGGAGTTTATGTTAAAACTTGATCGCACTCTAATCTCAACACCATATCGCTTACCTATCTCCGCAGCCCTTGGATGTAATACTTTAGCTCCGGAATACGCCATGTTTATAACTTCATCATAGCTTGCATGCTCTATTTTATGCGCACCAATAAACTTATTTGGATCAATTGAATATATCCCATCTACATCTGTATAAATATCGCAGATTTTAGCACCTAGCGCTGCTGCAATTGCAACTGATGTGGTATCAGATCCACCACGTCCTAGGGTAGTAACTGAATTTTCATAAACTCCTTGAAACCCGCAAACTATAGGGATAACTCCACTATCAATACACTCAGTTAATTTGCCCGTATCAATGCCGGTTATCCTAGCATCGTTAAATTTGTCATCCGTATTTATTTTTATCTGCCATGCTTGAAATGATCTGCATTTAATGCCCAACTTATCTAACGCCAATGCTAACAATCCTGCGCTTGCAATCTCTCCCGAAGAAAGAACAACATCATACTCCCTATTGTTAAAATCACAGCTGCCATCAATTATATTTTGTGCAAATTTAACTAGATTGTCTGTAACCCCAGCCATAGCAGAAACTACTACTACAATCTGATTTCCAGAGTCCCGTTCAGCACGAATTAATTTTGCAACGTTCTCAATTCTCTCAACACTACCGACCGAGGTGCCACCAAATTTTTGGACGACTATACCCATTTATCTTAAATACTTCCGCTTTTAATCAAACAGTATCGCATTTTATATAAAATTAAAATAATTTCTTGCATAATTCTTCATTAAGGGTTACCGTATCCCACACTATAAAGCAAAATTGCGTTTTAGAATGTTACAGCTGAATTTCATTGCTGCTTCTCGTAAACCTCGATACCTCATGGGTATGGACATGCATTTTGCTTTTTCTTTCCTCCATCTGAAGCGATGGTCATAACTTCCCCCCCCTACTTACTATAATTTTTAACTAACTACCTTCAAACTATTTATACCTAAAACTTCTCTAAATTGGGTTGATGTTATTTTCCTTAAAAAACGTCAATCCATATAGCGAAGTTAAACTTAAACAACAAATTGGAGATTTACCATGACTAAGAACCTACATCACCTCGGTTATCGATTTAGCAAAATGTGGCTCAATATGCGCCCCTCAAGCTTAATACAAAATAATATTTTAGATAACTTAGAATTGGAGAATAAAAATGAAATCGATATCAACCAGCGAAGTAACGGAACAAGTTAATGTCGCAAATAATATACTTTTAAACTATTTACAAACTATTGTTGGCACAGCTGTAGACACAGTTGCCGACATCTCACCCTTTATCTCTAAAGCTCAAATTCTTAAACTTTACGAGAATGTAGCAGAAACTGCATTAAGCGATGCACTAGGGAAAATCAAAAAAGCTCAAAGCGATTACTCTAACGCTCAAAGCAGAGCCGGAAGAGGAAGCGCTATTACTGCTCTCAATAAATATCCAAAATTGCAAGCTCTCATCAAATCAGGGATCTCAGCAGAAGATTTGGATACAAGCCAAGAGATGCAGGACTTGAGACAACTTTATGCTGATGAACCCTTAAGGCTTCTTGAAGCACAGATTGCAGCTGCAAACAAATTTATTAACTCCACTGAGGTGCAAACCCAAGTTGCTTTAGACTTTAATGCTAATGAATTCCATGCATTTGATGTAAACAACGGGGATAATAATTGTCAGTCCAGAATTTTTTTGATGGAGGTCTTCCGTCGAGCAATTCCATATGATAATCTTACTTCCGAAGAAAAGTTGGTGCTTACTTTAAGTAATATTACCAGCAAGTATAAAAAAGAGGTAAGAGATGTGTTTGGGATTTTAACTAAGGAAGTAGATAATGGATGCGTGCAATATGGCACTCTCAAGCTTACATCTACTCGAGAAAATCTTAAGATCGATGTAAAAGCAGAGAAATTTTATAGCATACGGGACCTTATAGGAATGGCGATAAGCGAGATTTCTGTAGGCTATATGATTGCGGTTGCAGATGCAATTGATGACCTAAGTCTTAAAGAAGATCTAACGCCTTATAACAGGAGGATGAAAAACTCCGCAAAGCTTAAGCCAGTGCAGCAGCTTCAAGCTCCGGGTATTGCAGCCATGTTTGCCTGCATTGAGTCTACTGCATTTCCACTCGCCTATAAAATCACAAGGCTTACCGGAACTGCGCTTTCCAATAGAGATATGGAATTTATTCTTCAAGGCATAGCCTTAGTGGGCACAGATGGCGTCATTATTACCGATGGAGATAACTCTCCGACCGTAATCTTTGAGCTTTTTGCAGTAGATACGCAAGAGTCTAGGAAAAGAACAGTTGGCACTACCTTAGAAAGTCTAGCATCTTCTGATTCTTTCACAGACTACTTGAAGGAGCTGCAAACCTTTGGATTAAATCGGTTAATACATCTTTGTGATGTTACACTTGATATGAAGTTGCAGTATCCTAAAGCTGTCAATTACAGCAATGCAAGCATTACGGCTTCGTCTGAGACAAGCAAATCTCTTGGTAGAAGCTTGACTGGCACATATGCATTGAGTGGTACTTTTGGATCAAGTAGCACTCGGTCTATGGAGGGCATAGTGATTGAACCATGCCACGTATATGTAAGTAGCACACAAAGTGAGCTGACTAAAATCCGTGCACTTGAAGCTACAAACCAAAACCAACCAGCCGGAAGGATAATTTAGGGAGGATGCAATGCAAAATAATGAACTAACTATACAGGAGGGGCTAGCCCCCTCCATAGGCAAGCTTAACCAGCCTAAAGCTTTATATCTGCTATTCTTTGTACAAATGTGGGAGAGCTTCAGCTATTATGGCATGCGAGCCATCCTTGTGCTCTATATGATAGCAGAGCTTGGTCTCTCGGATATGGAAGCTTTTGGTATATATGCAATATCTACCGCTCTCTCAGAGAGTCTGGGGATTTTTGGAGGTAGGCTTGCAGATAAAATCTTTGGGCTCAAATATTCTATCTATCTAGGTGGAGTAATTATTGCACTTGGACACATAGTAATAAGCATGCCTGGAGGCATGATGAATTTGTACTTAAGTTTGGCGCTAATCGCAGTTGGTACTGGCTTGCTTAGAACCAATGCTACTGCCTTACTTGGTGAGTTCTATCATGAAAATGATGAAAGAAGGGACGCAGGTTATACGTTGTTTTATGTTGGCTTAAACGTTGGTGCTTTCTTAGCTACCATCGGATGTGCCTTCATAGCTGAAGCTTATGGCTGGCACTATGGCTTTTCACTTGCGGCGTTTGGTATGATGCTCGGACTTTTGGGGCTGTTCAAGTTTAATTACATATTAGAAGATAAGGGAAAAAAGCCGGGTAATATTAGCAAATCCAAGGTTAGCATGTATTCTGGGCTCGTGCTCCTATTAGCTCCGCTCTTTTCACTGCTTATATACACTCATGAGGTTAGCATATACCTACTTACCGCTGCGATTGCAGGTATGCTCTTTTCTGTATTATATTCTACTAGAAAGTTAACTAATAAAGAAAAGAGCAATATAAATTCTGTACTTATTGCAGTTATGTTACTAGCTGTTTTCTATGGATTTGAAGAACAAGTAGGTAGCACTTTAGTGTTATTCGCTGATAGGTTCTCCGATAAACTAATTTTCGGTTATCAGATTCCAATCGCTTCTCTAAATACCATAAACCCAATGGTAGTACTTATACTAGGTCCTATAATTGCCATTCTCATGGAATTATATGAAGCTAAAACCAGACGAGGCATTAGCTTATATGCAAAAATATCTCTAGCATTCTTCCTGCAAGCACTGGCATTTGCGCTCCTACATGCAATCGCTGTGCCTAACAGTTTAGTAAGTGCAGGTACTATAGGCATGTCGTTTGGTATGATAGCTTTATCAGAGCTCTTTATTGGTCCTGCAGTTTACTCTCATTGCTCTAAGTACTCGCCAAAGCACATGAAGGGCGTCTTGATGGGCACAGTAATGCTTGGATACTCGCTTGCCAATATCTTTAGCGGCTTCATGAGTAAGTATATGGCAATCGACGAATCCAATATGGACTTAGGTATTAATGTGTACTCCGAAGGATTTATGAAGATTATGCTTGCGTGTTTTGCGGCAAGTTGCATTCTATTGCTAGTTAATTTTATGAGGAAGGTAGGTGATGTCTAATGTAATCTTTGCACCAAAAAACCAGCTTAAAAATAAAATAGTCCTATCTGCAATGGATAGCGGGTTACCAGCTATTTATAATCCTGCTACCCAAGGTGATTATGTTACCATAGAGCGTGGTAATGCCTTATATATTCTTGTAAATACTGGTGAAACACCTCACACATCAGGCTATAAGTTTGCAAAGGTTATTGGAGAACTAAAGCTCGAGAACGTAGCGTTGGAACTAAACCTTCCTGACGAACAGTTAGCAGAAATTGTTTTTGCCATACAAGAGCGGACCTGGAAACTGAGCAAATTTAAGAGCAATGCTCAATACGCGCTTCAAGAAATTGAGGTCATCACTGAGCATCCGAGTAAGTTAAAGGAAATATACGCGCGTTATGCGGCTTTGATACTCGGCAAGAACTTGTGCAGAGAACTTGCCGAATCACCATCGAATGTTATTTATCCGCAGTCTTTTGCCGAGCGCTGCCAACTACTCAAATCATATGGCGTTGACGTAGAAGTAATGGGACTCGCAGAACTTACTAAGCTCAAAATGAATGCCGTACTAGCTGTCTCTCAGGGAAGCAGCAAAGAGCCAAAGGTGGTTATAATGAAATATACTGGCGATAGAGATAATCCAGATACTTTAGCTCTAGTTGGCAAAGGAGTTTGTTTTGATTCAGGTGGACTATTCATTAAAGATCAAGTGATGATGCCAAAAATGAAATATGATAAAAGCGGTGCTGCTGCTGTGACCGGCGGCATTCTTTCCATTGCTGCACAAAAACTAAAGGTCAATGTAGTGGGCGTGATAGGGCTCGTTGAAAATATGCCAGATGGCAATTCTGTTAAACCTAGCGATGTTATTGTTAGCATGTCTGGTAAAACCATAGAAGTTGCCGACCCTGATGCAGAAGGACGCTTAGTTCTATCGGATTGCTTATATTACACACAGAGCAAATTAAAGCCGTCCACAATACTAACTTTTGCAACGCTCACTGGTGATACTATAGCTTGTCTTGCATATGAATATGCAGGTCTCTTCACACGTGATGAACAGCTTGCCGCGCAAATGCTTGAGGCTGCTTGCAAATCAAAAGATCCTATGTGGAGATTACCTCTTGGAGAGGTTTTTAGAGATTTGATGAAATCTGACATAGCTGATTTTAAGAACGTCGGTGTCAATAACTGTGGAGATAATGCATCTGCCGCTGAGTTCTTATATGAGTTCGTTGGAGATACCAGATTTGCGCACCTAGATATAGCAGGGGTAGCCTGGAGCAATGATGATACACTAAGTAAAGCCAAAGGGGCCACAGGGTATGGTGTTAAATTCATCGAGGAATTTGCACGGCAATTTTATTCAAAATGAGAGTGATATATAGATTTTTAATAATATCTTATATAATTAAAAATAATTAAAATTCCCTTTGAACTACTTGGCATTACTTGCTAAAATGTAGAAAAATTTAGAGGTGGTTATGCAGAAAATAGTAAAACTTTCAATACTTTTGACTTCTTTAAGCTCGCTTACGGCATGTTTCCCAATAGCAGTTGCAAGCACCGCAGTTGTTGGCGCTGCGATAGTTGAAGAAAGATCAGCTGGCACTAATCTCGACGATAATATAATAGCTATTAAAATCCGCGATAAATACGCCCAGGAAGAATTCAACGAACTACTATCTCGCATATCAGTAACTGTACATGAAGGCAGAGTTATGCTTACGGGCAGTATCAAGGAAGAAAGTTATGCCAAAAAAGCAGTTGAACTTGCTTGGCAAATTCAAGGTGTAAAAGAGGTTATCAACGAAATGGAAGTAAGCTCTCGCACCCCTAAAGAGTATGCAAAAGACACTTTCATTGCGAACACAGTACGTAGCAAACTACTGTTTGATGCCGATGTTCAATCAGTTAATTACAAGATTGAAACCAACAATGGTGTTGTATACATCCTTGGTCTCGCTCAAACACAAGACGAGCTGAACAAGGCAATAGCGATTGCGCGCAGCATCAAAGGAGTTAAAAAAGTAGTCAGTCACGTAATCCTAAAAGATGACTCCCGCCGCAAGAAAGAGATTTCTTAAACTTTTCATGCTTCTTAATATTTCTGAAACATTCATTTGGTATAATAACTACATAATTTATTATGAGAGGCGAACATGCGCGAGCAAATAGACAACATACTTAAGTCATTGCGTAACAATGAGACTACCTTTTATAAATTGATATTAGAGGAACAGACTGAAGAGAGGCTTGAGCATGTTCTACATGCTGTGCGCGAGTATTTTAGTAAGGAGGTTATAGAGTCGTTAAGGGTTACAGAATCTACGACTGAAAACAATGGATCAGTAAAAAAGGTACTGGAATTTGAATGCGAAAAAAACCACTATCTTGGCGATATTTTCTCCGCATTTTTCGTAAATGTTTCTCTTGAAAAAATAATGTGCTTGTTAACCTTCCTTCGCGATTCTGACGAAGAATTGAGCAAAGATCTTGTAGTCACTCTAATGGCTACAATAAAAAGCGACGGAAAGTCTATTAATGATGGGGAGATTAAAAATCATTTCCAATATCAAGTGCTTGGCAATCAAAATTATACCAAAGAAACCTTACTATACTTTGAACCAGAGCAAGACCAAGAAGCAGTACTAAAGAATGGCTTCTCATTTGCATTTAACTTTGAGTATAAACCCAGCTATATGCTTTTCGAAGATGAAGCTAAGTATCTATCATGGATTTTTTCAGCAATTATTGCAAATATAGCAAATGAGCTAATAGATTATATCCCATGCAGTCATTCTATTCTTAATATAAGTTTCCGAGAAACAGAAGTAGGATCAAATCGTGATTACCTTTCTTACGATGCAAACATAAAAGCAGTTCTTGGAGCTTTATACAGCACTGTAGAACATGGGACCCCAGCATATCTTATTTGTTCGGATTATGGGCACTGGGCAACGGTAGCTCTTGTACCAATTGATGGCGAACTGCACATACTCAAATTCGATTCAAAGGGTGTTGACAACTCATACTTTGCAGATGATTTCATTGCTTCGCTGCATAGCTTTATTGAATCTGCTAATCTGTTCAAAAAAGTACACGAATGTAAAGATACATCTCTAACCGTTCAATACGATAATAACTGTGGTGTTGCCTCAGCTGCTTTTATCAGCGTTCTAACTTCCCTACTTAACAGCAGAACCTTAAAACCCATTGACGACATAATTAATGAATTCCGCACTCGTTATAAAATGTTAGCTCTTGATCCTGATAATCTGAAGGAGACTACAGAAAAATTAGTAAGAGATTCTATGTACTATGGCCTGGGTATTCTATCTGAATGCAAAGGCAAAGGAGATCCCCTTTTCAATTATAAAAGAGAGGGCTGGCTGGATCTTAATGGTCAGCGTAGTAGATTATGTAGCTTTATTAACTTCGTTTCTGAGTACAGTTTTTCATCATGTGCTTCTCAAGATAAGACACAAAACTCTATATTTTATACGGCTTACACCGTTCTTTCTAGTCCAGTTAGCATGCTGATAAATGTGTGTAACTGGGTAGTATTCAATATTTATTGCGCTATTTCAGAAAAGCCACTTAGAGATGAAGCAATTAGGTTTTGTAATAAATATAATGCCTGGGCACAAGAAAAAAACAATGGGAAAAGCGCAGAAAAGCTCTTCTCTGAAGACCTACTAACGGCTATAACTCAAGGACAAGGAATATAAATTAAAATGCAAACTAGACAAAAAAGACCCCCTAAGAAAGATCAAACTGAGACTGTATACCTGCCAGAAGGCAATTTTAAAGCCCTGAAAAAGTATAGTCGTAAACGTGCCTTCAATGACTTTTGTCCTACCGCAAGCGTTATACTTGAGTTTATAGCTTGTAAACACAACCTGCCTAATAATACTTGTCAGTTTACGAATGCTATGATTGATCTAAAAGATGGCAATCATTTGCATACAGAACGGAACCTTGAAGTTTTAGGCCAATATAAATCTGCCAAGTATATGGAAGAGAATCCAACTTCTGAATTTATCTGGGAATATCTCCGTGCAACTGCAATGATCGGATTTATCATGGATGACCCCATAATTTTAGAACTATTATACAAGCATCTTGAAACGAGTCTATTTCAAGATCTAGTGTCTGCAACTCTAATACTTGCTCTCAATTTTGATTCCAGAAAATGCTTTTCCACACTCTACAAAATCCATAAAGGTAAATTTGTGTGGAGCAACAATCAGGTAAAGAGAATCGAATTATATATACCCTTCAAAGCTCTGCCCAAGCAAATCAAGGAGATTGCTAAAAATGGCTTTTCTATCTCAAACCAAACCCTTTTCAGATATCTAAAGTTTTTAGAAAGGCAGCCTCAAAATGAAGATAAGATGCGTTATATATTTACAAACTTCGGAATCTTTAAAATTAGCGAAGATAGGTGCATTCGTTGCTTGCGCCCATCTCAGTTTATAATTGAAGATAAATTCTATAAACTTGATAGCACTATTCAAATTCTCTTAATAAAAATCGCAACTGATAATAATTTTAATTGTTTTGATGTAAAAGACGTAACAACTGAAGATAGTTTTATGGAAATCTATAAATTGTCCAAACATCTTTCCAAGGTAACCGATATCTCTGGTATCAGATATCAGGATTTTGGAAGATTAATTGCTTGCATAAGCCATTTGCATACCCACTTTAAGCTTAAATTTTCCGATCAACAGAATATACTACTTACAGTAGAAAGTCTGGAAGAAATTGCAGAGATTTTTAAACAAAGCACTTATCACTTAAGACATGTAAAAGGGGTAACTCTAGTGGCTGGCAACGCTGCGCAAGCTGCGTTTAAAAGTGTAATAGATTGCACTTTATATGCAGAATGCATAGATCCTAAAAGCCAAATAGATTTCATCAACACACTCTGTGTAGCTTTAATTGCTGAAAAAGATGCCTTCAGTATGGCAATCTCCTAAAAGCAGCATTGTAAAGTTTCATAAATGGCGAATGCTTACTACAGAAAAAGCGATTCAAAAAGTTGTCGTGCTATATAAAGCGCTATGCACCAAATTATAATAGCAGCCAATTTATTAACCGCTTTAATCCAAAGCCCATTCTTATCTAATTTATGCATGTTATGGCCGGCAAAGGCTAAGCTCGCAAACCAAATCCATGAAATCCCAATACAGCTAAGTGTATAGGCTAATTTGCTATATCCACTATATGCCACAGCATTAGTTCCTATGACAACTATAGTATCTATAATTGCATGCGGGTTCAGTATAGAAACTGACATTGCAAATAATATCTGCTTTTTTGCAGAAAGCTCTCTTTGCCTGGCATTTATATTTGACGCATGCTGTTTCCAGGTCACCCACCCCATATACATAAGGAATATAAACCCCACTGCAAAGATGATATTTTTAAGCCATGCGATTTCAAATATAAGTAGCGATACTCCAAGCACTGCAAGTATTATAAGAGTGGTATCGCAAAGCGCTGCTGTTATAAAGCTTGGCATTGCTTTTCTAAATGGGCTTGCCGCAGCACCCTGATTGAATACAAAAATATTTTGTACACCCAATGGGATAATAAGGCCCAAGGCCAACAATACCCCATGTATACAAGCTGTTAGAATATCCATAATAACTACCGACTACTTAAATAATACAAGGCTTGCAGTTTCAGCTGCATTTATAAGTGGAGTTGGCATGAATATGTAAAGCACATTAAACAATGCACCCGCAGCCACCACAACCTTAATCAAAAATGCAGAACTCAATTCAGCCTTCTTACTTTCAGCGTCAAAGTATATAATTTTTACTATCTTAAGGTAATAAAAAGATGCTATGACGCTAGCTATAACAAAGATTATGGCTAATAAGTACATCTCTGCTTTTATGAGGGGTACAAGGATATAAAACTTTGCAAAGAATCCAGCAAGTGGTGGGACCCCAGCCATAGAAAGCATGAGAATTGTAAGAGCAAGTGCAGTGTTAGGGCACGACTTAGAGAGACCGGCAAGGTCATAAATATCTTCAATCAATTTGCCTTCTTTCTTTAACATTAATAGACATGCAAAAGTGGCTATAGTCATGCTTAAATAAATCGTAAGATATATTAGTACACCTTGAATACCTTCATTTTCTGCAGTAACTATCCCAGCAAGCATAAAACCAACGTGTCCAATCGAGCTATAGGCAAGCAAGCGTTTAAAATTTTGCTGCATAATTGCACCAAGGCTACCTACAAACATTGAAGCAACTGAAATCACCATAAGCACCTGCTGCCACTGTACGTATAATTCGGCAAATGGATCCAAAAGTAAACGCACCAATATGATAAAACCTGCTGCCTTGGGAGCAGATGCAAAGAAAGTTGTAATGATGGTAGGCGACCCCTCATAAACATCAGGTGTCCACATATGGAACGGCACTGCGGAAATTTTAAATGCAAGCGCTACAATAATAAATATCAGACCTACTAAAAAGCCGATAGGCATCGCAGTTGATTCAGCATCCGAACTCATACTGACATAGTAATCATATATGCCATCAAATGCTATAGACCCCGTGAACCCATAAACAAAGGTGGTGCCTAATAAAAACAAGCCAGAAGCTATCGAGCCCAAGATAAAATACTTCATTCCCGCTTCTGTTGATTTCGAACGATTGCGATCAAAGGCTGCCATAATATAAGATGGCAAACTCATGAGTTCAAGACCCATATAGAGCGTAAGCAACGAACTGGAGCTTATCATAAACATCATACCGGAAGTTGAAAGCATTACCAGTACTGGCATCTCGAACTGACGCTTTTCAGAAAACATAAGCAGTAGCACGAAAGTAGAAGCAAATGTGACCAAAATCTTTCCATATTTGACAAAGGCATTCAAATGCATCATGCCTCCAAAGGCTTTCATATCCTGTGAAGGTCCATAAAACACAATAAAAGCCGTGCATACTAAAACAGCAATCGCAAAGATATTGGCCATGCGCACTTGCCCAAAAGCCCCGAGCATCAACGCAACCATAGCTCCTAACACCAAAACAATCTCAGGTGAGAACAAATATAAACTTTCTATGATACTAGACATTGATATTTCAAAAACTACTTAAACTACCGCTTTACTTTAAGGCTAGCCTCAATTCATGCAAGTTTTTTATATATTTATCCCTTGAATTAGCCACGAGTGTTGCATTTTTAGAACACTTGCACATTATGCTCAGTATAATCTGTTGTAAGCCTTTATGTATGTATATTTCAGGAGCAAAAAAATATTTTGCGTAGGGACTTCCTTAGAGCATTTGTGTCAACTATACTAGTAAATATAAGATCAGAAAAGTGTGCTTATACCAATTCTGGTAAATATGCGATTTGGCATTATTAATTAAACTCGTTCGAAAATCTTAGCAAGACTCCTCGGCCCAAGGGTCACGAAAGTTGGACGTCCGTGGTTGCACTGGGAAGCAAGTGGGGTGGATTCTATTTGTCGGAGAATGGCATTCATCTCAGCAATACTTAATTTTCTGCCAGCGCGGATGCTAGAGTGGCAAGCAATATTGCCTAATACTTCATCGCGCTTGCGAATAAGAACTTCGCTATCGCCCTCTTGTGCCAGCATTTCAGCAAGTTCTTTGAGCACTTCAGCAATTGAATCTTTTGCTAAGAACTCTGGAATTTGCCGGACAAGCACTTGAGTAATACCATTGCGTTCGATAACAATGCCATATTTCTCTATGCTACTTGCATGCTCAATAATGTGGCTTGTAAGTACTTCACCTAGCTCAACTACGTGTGGTATAAGCAGAGTTTGGGCACGGATGCTATCCATACCTGCTTTCATACACTCTAAAACTAGGCGTTCGTGGGCCGCATGCTGATCTACAACCACAAGGCCATCTTGGCTCTCAGCGATTATATAAGTATTGTCAAGCTGGAATACTGCATGACCTAATGGGTAGTGTTGAGGAGACTCAAGTTTTTGAAATTGAGGAACATTGGAATTTTGCGGAGTGATAGGGGGTTGATAAGCAGTGAACGAGCTATCGCTAAAGTTGAGTGGAGCCCTCTCTTTCTTGGGTTCATAACTGTATGAAAAGTTCGTTCGGGCAACGTTAACTGCAACTTCAGTTACCTGTGATGAAGTCTGAGCATTAGCATAGCTCAGGCTTGTACGTATAGCGCTGATTACAAAACTCTTTACCCGGTTCGGATCTCTAAGCCTAACTTCAGTTTTGGCAGGATGGACGTTTACGTCTACTTCGTATGGATCAATATCTATATGAAGTATTACTGCTCCAAAGAAACCGTGTGTCATTAAATTGGCATAAGCAGCTTTTATGGCTGCAAATATTTGTTTGTCCTTTACTGCGCGACCATTGATGAAAATACGCTGATTTATGCTGCTTCTATGAGTAAAAGTTGGCACGCCTATAAAACCACATATACTTATTTCACTACCCTTGCGATTTATTGTAAGCATATTGCTTGCGAATTCACTGCTAAATACTTGCGATACCCTCGCAGCTTCGTCATCAGTTGCCGGGAAATCTAGGTTTGTGGCTCCATCACTTGCAAGCTTGAAATGAACTTGTGGGTAACAAAGTGCAAAATCTTGGATAAGCGAAAGCACACTTGCTCGTTCAGTGGCATCAGACCTCATAAATTTGAGTCTTGCAGGTGTGTAAAGGAATAAATCCTTTACTTCTATGGTAGTACCCACTTCACGGGCAGCTGGAGAAATATTGCTCTTATCGCCACCACTAACTGAGATCTGCCAAGCATGGTCTGCGGATTTCTCACGAGTAGTTATTGTGAGATTTGCGATCGAACCTATTGAAGGCAAAGCTTCACCTCTGAACCCTAAAGAATTTATACAGTTAATATTCTCTTCATTAAGTTTTGAAGTAGCATGTCTCTCTATCGATAACTCAAGGTCAGCCTGATTCATGCCTGATCCATTATCAGAAACTCGAATAAGATTCTTACCACCAGCTTCAACCTCTATAAAAATGCTGGTAGAGCCAGCATCAATTGAGTTCTCTATAAGCTCTTTAACAACTGAGCTAGGGCGATCAACCACTTCGCCGGCTGCAATTTTATTAATTGTCTTTTCTGATAATTTCTTAATTTTGGTCATAGTCATTTTGCCTAATATCGAGTATATTGTAGCATAATTATTTAGTTTTAAAACATGAGATACATTTTATGAAAATAGCAGTAATCGGCACAGGATATGTGGGACTAGTAGCAGGAGCTTGCTTTGCAAGCTTTAATATGGAAGTAATCTGCATAGATCATGATGCGGAAAAGATAGATAAACTTAAACGCAATATCATCCCTATCTACGAACCTGGACTCGAAGAAATAGTTGAACGTGCCGCAAAAAAAGGAAACTTGAAATTCTCCTATCGCCTTGAAGATATAAATAAAGCAGATATCGTAATCATAGCTGTTGGAACTCCCTCATTGCCTAGTGGCGAAGCTGATCTTAGCTATTTAATGCGCGCATTAGAGGACATTTCTAGTATATCCACTGGCAAAAAAGCGCTAATTATCAAATCAACAGTTCCAATTGGAACTGCTGATCTTGTGCGTTCTAAACTTAAAGGCATGGAGGCCGACGACAAATTTCATTTGATATCCAATCCTGAGTTTTTAAGAGAAGGATCCGCTGTTTATGATTTCCTAAAACCTGACCGCATTATAGTCGGGGTTGGATCAATTGAGGCGCGTAAAATTGCACAAACGCTTTACCACCCACTGACTACGCAGGATATCCCACTTCTTATTACCGATAATACAACTGCAGAAACTATAAAATATTCTGCAAATGCTTATCTTGCCATGCGAGTAGCATATATAAATGAGATAGCAGATTTGTGCGAAAAAGTTGGCGCGTCGATAGATCAAGTAGCTCAGGGCATGGGCATGGATCACCGCATTGGCCGTCATTATTTGCATGCAGGGCCTGGATACGGAGGCTCTTGTTTCCCAAAAGATACACAAGCCATCAGTTACATAGCGCATGATAAGGGCGTAGACTTGACTATAGTGGATGCTGTAATCGCTGCTAATGACAAGCGAAAACTCAATCTTGCGAGCCGAATAGTAGCTAAGTTTAAAAAACATGAATGCAGCAAAATTGCGGTCTTAGGCCTAACCTTTAAAGCTGACACTGATGATATGAGAGATAGCGCTGCACTGGTTATAGTGCCTGCACTGCTAGAGGCGGGGTTTGAGTTAAGGTGTTACGATCCCTCAAAACCAGAAAGTGCTACGAGCTTACTAGCTATTAATCTAGAACCCTCGTTAGAAAGCTGTTTGCATGGAGTTGATGCCGCTCTAATTATAACTGAATGGCCGGAATTTAGACTATTGGAACTAACTAAACTTGCAAACTCACTTAATAAAAAAGTACTCTATGATTTGCGCAACATATATAACCCTCATGATGTTGAAGATGTAGGCTTAACCTATTATTCAATAGGTCGTTCCCATGCCTGAATTGCCTGAAGTACAAACAGTTGTCTCGGGCCTTAGCCAAACCATAGTGGGCAAAACCATAGAAAGTTGCTACTCTTCAGGACAGACTTTCCGAGGACGGAAGATGATAATTGATCCACATAAGTTGGTCTCAAGCACCATTACAAGCTGCTTTAGACGCGCAAAATATATTTTGATTGAGCTTTCAAATGGTCATACATTAATAATCCACTTAGGTATGTCCGGCAAAGTATTGATTGGAGCAGAAGCGCGCAAACATGATCATTTGATACTAACTTTTAAGGACAGAACCATTTTGAGATTCAATGATCCTCGCCGTTTTGGGGTTGTAAAATTAAGCAAATCTAACAATCTAAGTGAAGAGCCTTTACTTAAAAACCTAGGTCTTGAGCCGCTTGAACCTGAGTTCTCTGCACGTGCATTACGTATTATTTGCAAAAATAGCGCTATGCCTATTAAATCACTTATAATGAATGCCAACTTGATTGTTGGAGTCGGCAATATCTATGCTTCAGAAGCGTTATTTGATGCGAGAATACTACCTACTAGAAAAGCCCACACCCTTGTATACGAAGAAATCTCGAACCTATACGCAAGCATAGTGAGAGTCTTAACTCTTGCTATAGAATCGGGAGGATCTACCTTGCGCGACTATGCACACTTAAATGGTGATGTTGGTTATTTTCAACACCAGTTTAAAGTATATGGAAAGCAGACTGAGGGATGTGCGCATTGCAATTCACCTGTTCAGAGAATAATAATGAGCGGCCGCTCCACCTACTTTTGTAGCAGTTGCCAGCACTAATCTACTCATTTTGCATTCGAATTTGAATGCTGCTCATCCTTGTTTACCATATATGTGTATACTGAAGTCTGGAGAAAGGACGTAATACCACAACCATGTATGCTGCTTTTAGAAGATACAATGGCTCGCATAGCTTCAGGGCTAGTGTGCGCCAACATAAGTATTATCTCTTGCGGAGTTCCAGCCATGTATCGCATAGCAATAAATTGCATAACAGCTTCTCCATTTTTAGAGGTTGCTCCTTCGAGTGATATGCCATTTTGGAACAATGGATGTATACAGTCCCACTTTTGTGCTTGTACCAAGGCGAAAAACAATCTTTTCTTTTGTTCACTATATACACAGCTTTGGCAAAAAAGTCTTCTTATATCCCCAGCCTCAGCCTTGCTCAAGTCTTGATACTGCATTCTTTGACATTTAGGTGATCCAAATAGCTTATTGTTATTGTTGCTTTCATAGGTTTCTTGCTGTTCACCTACTAGCACTTTATAACGATTAGCAATAACTATAGCTTGGGATTCTGCCACATATATCTGCTCATCTAACATTTTCACACGGTTCCTCTCACCTTCCAAAGTAGCCTCTGAGAGTTTTAAACTTTCTTCTTTTTTACCAAGCTGAACAAGAAAATTAGCATTGCTTTGTTGATTTAAAAGTATTGTTTGCGCGTCTGAATTTTTTTCCAGCAGCCTCTCTGCAGCCATATTAGGATCTTTATTTTCCCCCCATTTTGAAGTGAACTCCTGTTTCTTCGTGACCAAATCTTTTGCGTCTTGTTCTACTTTCTGCTTATCTCTTATAATATCGGCATGTGAGGCAGCAACTATAGATTCTATCCTTTGTATCTCACTGCATTTTACATTCTTCTTCTCAAGCAACTTTAGCAGTTCCTGCTCGGATCTGAGCAAAGCATCTGCAGTGATTCTAAGGTGAGATGCACTTATAGCATAAGTTAATTTTGATATTTCTGCTGTCTGATTTTCAATAGACTTATTTATATTAGCATCAGCAACAATAGCTCCTGCCAATACAGAAGCTGTTAAATCGGTCTTTAGCTCCTTCTTTGCTTCTTGCTTGCTTGACTCTAAATCCGAGCTTACTAAAGCAAGCCTCTTTTCCATAGCTTTATAGAACAATTCTATATGATCATCCAACCTTGCATCGCCTAAAATACCAGGAAATATCTCATTAATTGGCTTATTACAGAAAAAGCTGTACAGCACTGGCCTTATAAGTTCAGAACTAATCTGAACATCTAAAATATCTTGAGATGAACAACTAGAAAGATCTATTTCATTGGCAACAGCCCATGTTTTGGAAATATCAACACCTAGACCCATGCATTTCTCATATATGTCTAAGTCAAACTCAGCACCTTTTCTTACTAAGATTTCCACCATCATCTCTAACTTATCACGTTCAAATTTGTCCTTATTATTATGACAGTAATTTACTAAATACCTAAGTAATGTAACTTTGGTTAAATCACCCTTTTCACGCTGCAACCCAGCAGCGGCCGACTGTTCATCCGTAAGTTGCCCTTCAAAATCTATGTTAACGTCATCTAGTTCTTTTATGTATTCCCAAACTAAAGTTCCATCAAGCCCAGAATAGGATTTTACTAGGCTATTGGAATAAACATAAGTATTGCCATTTATGGCTTCAATAATCCTTTCGAATGTCCTTTTATCAGATAGAGCTTTTAAAGCTTTAGAACTGCTGCTTTCCATTGTATTTGCAGCGGAACCTAAAGACCCCAAGTTACTAATAAAAGAGCTAAAGGTTGAAAAGTATGAATTTTCTTGTGGTTGTGGTTGTTCTTTATCGTACATATTTCCTCTTGGTTTAATCGTTAATACTTACTTTTGCTGAAGATACACATTCAAATTCACTTCCATTATTAAGATAACGAACTTGTGAGAATCCTGAGTTTTGACTTATCAGTATCCCCCTACCATTAGGATCGGTAAGACGCTCTGAATCTAATTTTATGAATTGTTCCCAGTCAAATCCTTCACCTTGGTCTTTAACTTTTATAGTGAATTCATTATTAGTCTCATTATAGTTTATGTGCAAATCGCAACTCTTTTTCTTATTTTCAGATAAAGATAGCCGTTTATCAATCTCTTCCTCCCACATGTTTGTATTTTTTAGCATGGTTTTTTCCTCATATGTTATCCCTAAGTTCCCATGCTCGACAGAATTTATCATAAGCTCAGAAAGTCCCACAAGCTTAGATTCAGCATCTGCAAGACAACTGCTTACAAGCAATGCTAAAGCTCTGGCATCTTTAATTGTTTTAAACTTAAAGTCAGCCTGCCTAACCATACTCATAGCCTTACCATACCTTCTAAGTCGGCGAACTATTTCCATACGTTCTTTTCTATCATCATTAGCAGCCTTAACTAAAGATAGCAAAACTTCTTTTGTGTAAGGTTTGCTTAAGTAATAAAAAACTCCTGATCCAATACCTTCTGCTATCTGATGGCTTGATGTTGCAGCTGTTTGCATAATAACAGGAATACCACGATACTCATCAGAACTCTTAATTCTGTTTAAAAATTCCATACCATTCATATTTGGCATCATTCTATCAAGTACAATAACATCAATTTTGGCACCATTTTCTAACACCTCCAATGCCTCCACTCCGTCATTTGCAGTAATATAATTGCAGTTAATCCCATCCAGATATTCGTGAATTATATCTAAATTAAGCTCTTCATCATCAACAGCTAGGATATTTATCTTATTATTCATATTCCTCCTTTATATTTACTTCCATATGATCAATAGGCAGTATTATTTTAAATATAGCTCCTCCAGCCGGCTTATTCTCTGCCCATATTTTACCATTATGCGCTTTAACAATTCTTCTAGCTATAGACAATCCAAGACCAGTTCCTCCACTACCTTTATTTGTCTTTGAACTTTGCGTGAAAGGATCAAATATTTTATCAAGCTCTCCATCCGGCATGCCGACACCATAGTCTTCTACTACAATAATAATACTTTCTGCATTTTGCTTCGTTGCCGAGATACTAATATCACCTTCTTCTTGAGAAAATTTTATAGCGTTGGACAACAGATTGATGAGTACCTGAAGAAACTTGTCTTCATCTAAACTGAGCATTTCATTAGGCCTAAGGGGCTTTATTTTCAAATTTAGTTTTTTATCAGCTAATAATGGTGTTAGCTCAGTAACCGCTTTGTTTATACATTCATTTATATTTGCCATAACAAAGTTGAATTCAGTTTTGCCAGCTTCAAGCTTTGATAAATCCAACAGATCATTAAGCAAATTTAGCAGACGCTCTCCGCTATTAGATATATTGCTAAAATATTTTGCTAGCTTAACTTCTCTATCCTCTGACCTCTCTCCCATAAGTTTTTCAAACCCAAGTTTTGCATAACTAAGTATTGCATGCATAGGAGTTCTAAGTTCATGTGATATATTGGCTAGAAACTCCGTTTTAGCGGCATGTTCTTCTTCGGCTTCTTTTTTGGCCTTCATCATATCCTGAAAATGCATTTTGTACATAGTAGCAGCACTTGTTATCCGGCCAACTTCATCATTGGAAGTAACTTGAGGTATATCTACATATAAATTGCCCTTTGAAATTTCCCCAAGAGCTGTAGAAACTCTTCTAATAGAACTCGATATATTGTTCGCAACAAGTGCGCTACCATATATACCAATTGCCAAACATATCATCATTGCAAACTCTGCAAAAAATAGATTGTCATAAATGGCTTCATAAACGACATTAAGCGGATAAGTAACATGTATTATCCATATATCTGATATTTTATCGAATCCAATTGGGAGATATAAATCATAAACATCCTGTTTAAGCACTTCACTGAAATGCTTTTCTATATATGAATCATCTGGCGTCAACAGATTTGGAACTATGCTAAAGAATGCCGGATCAAGTTTTATTGATTTCATCACTATTTTATCTGAAGATTCTATAATAACTCCATCGGGTTTCACTAGGTCAGCATTACTCAATCCATAGTTTTTGGCATCTTCTAACAAGTTCTTAAAGTTAGACAAACTAATATTAATGCCTATAGATCCGATATAATTATTGTTATTATCGAGTATAGGATAAGCCAGTGACAGCAGACCTCGCTCCTTCTGATTTGCTTCAGTAGATATATTGGCTTTTTTAGATTGTTTGCAAAATTCTACTAACTTTTCAATTGCAGAGTTATTACCCAAGTTCAGTGGCGCTCTAATAACAGTTCCATCCACATCTTTGCTCCAAATTACGGAATAAGCTTCGTTTTTTTTATTTGATTCTAAGGCCACCCAAGTGTTTATGTAGTCTTTGTTTTGTTTAGCTACCCCGGATAATATTTGATGCGCTACATTACTGTCTAATATACCATTAGTACTCATGGCTCCCAACGATCCAGCAAGCGTTGATAGTTCACTCAAGTTACGGTCAACTTGTAATTTAACACCCATAGAAAGACCATAAGCAAGCTCTTCAACATAAAGTTTGGCTTTATAATCTGTGCGCGCAAAAGTTGAAATAGCAATGGCTGGCAATATAATCAATGCTGAAATTATAAACGGAACTACTGCAACAAAAAGAATCTTGTATTTCAAACTCCAATTTTTATACCTCAATTGCATAGCTCAATCCCAAACACTCTTGAAATAGTATATTCAGTCCCTGCGTTGTCAACAATGTTAGTTTATGAAAACTTAGTATTTCTAATTTGTGTGTCATCAGTTTTTCTGCTCCTAAATTTTTCTTATTCTATATTATAACTTGTTACACATTACTTATGGAAGTCCCTTGCAGAGAAAAATAATTGAACACACTGCGGCCCATTTAACGAGCAATATGCACCCCCGCACAAAAAATTTGGAGAAATCTTTTCTAAAAAAATCTAGGGAATGCTCATAATGCCACTTGAAAACTTAAGGAAATCACCTATGCTTCCGCATGTAATTTTGATATTTGATTAGCACTATGAATAAGATTTTGATGTTGGTAGGCGCATCTTTAATAGCCTGCAACGCCTTGGCAGTGGACCAACCTCCAACTTTTAAAGTAGGAGGCTATATTGATACTCTTGCTGGCTATGTAAGTGAAAAAAAGCCTTTCAAGCTTATTGACCCAAGCAAGCCTGATTCCCCTAAGCGGCAGAACTATGGCATAGTTAACGATACTAAATTGGATTTCAATGCTGAGGGAATAAGCTGTCTTGGCTTCAAATATGGTGCTTATATAAGGCTCAATTCAGATACTTCGAAGGATGCAGATGATAACGATGATAATGTTGCTGACAGGACAATGATTTTTGTTGAAACAGTCAAATATGGTCGTTTAGAGGGTGGCGCATATAAATCTGCGTCCAATGTCATGCAGGTCTCTGCCAACTCAATTGCCGCCTCGCCTGGCGGCATTGATGGATATGCACCAAACTGGATTAATGGCAAAAATATTGATGGAACAAGTTATGCCGGAAAATTTGTAAAGTGGCCAGAACTCTTAACGAACTGTAACTGCTTGTCCTTTGGTAACAAGGTAACCTATTACACACCAAAATTTTCAGGCATACAAATTGGGGTTAGCTATACACCTGATATAGCAGTACATGGGACCATATCTGAGCTTAAAACTACGCCTGAAAATGAAGATCAAAACTTTAAGAGACTTGTTGATTACGGCATAGTATATGAAGAAGTTATAAATGATGTTGAAGTTAAAGTCGGGCTTACCGGTCAGTTTGCTAAGTCAAAAGCCTTAACCGTATCTAGGACCAACCTAAATGCTTGGGAACTAGGTACTAATCTAATGTATAAAAACTTTTACTTAGCTGGGTCTTACAGCGATTGGGGTAAATCTGCTACTCCTTCAATTAAGGACCCCAATAAGAAATATGGTGCTAAGTATTGGACTCTCGGAGCAGCATATAAATATTGCGACTTTTATACCAGCGTGACTTATTTTAGAGGCAAGCGAGCCAATGTGTATCCTTCTGGGATACCGGCAACACCAGCTGGACATGATGTGGGCTTTAATAGAAATTCATATTTATCGTTTAGTGCAGACTATAAACTGGCACCAGGCTTTGTACCATATATCGAGCTTACTCGTTTTAAAGCAAGGCTATATGGAGCAAGTGCAAATAATTCTGGGTATGTATTTTTTGGTGGTACTAGGCTAACTTTCTAGTAATACCAAGACCCATAAATAATTAAGGGAATGCGAGATAGATTTTGGTTTTTTGGGAAGTCGCGGAA
>CAYWJW010000010.1:0-37715 GCA_964458795.1 uncultured Candidatus Jidaibacter sp.
GACATTTTCACCCCATGGAAGTCCCTACACAAAATATTTTTGTATAGGTGGAGAAAATTTCTAGCCATCTATATGTTTTATGTTTATGATTCTTACAAATATATATGTCCTTGATATGACTGGAGTAAAATACAACCCTATTCGCATACCTAACATGCTTGACTATGCAACCGGGACTTTGAGCGGCGTACACATGCTTTATGGGGTTATATCGGCTTCTTATGCTGCAGGTAAACCTACTTTACGCGGTTGCAATGGAGAAACATACCTTCTATCTGTCTTTTCCTTCCTTCTCACAGCTTTCAATTGCTATAATGACAACTACCGTAAGAAAGATATTGCAATTGATAATAGCTCAGCAATACTGGCGAGTATACCCGGTATTTTTTGTGTTGCACCACTGCAATATATAAATTTCTCATCATATACTCCTATACAACAGGTAGTTACGTTTGGTACTATGATTACTGGAGCTAATATTATGCTTCACTATCTTAATAGAACTCAATATAGTAGCCGCAACCGCAAGCCCTATGGGCCTTTGGCTAATAATGGCCTAATTTGGTTATATAGCTTTATGCAATGCGGCCTATTTACTGGTTGCATACTTACTGCTCATGCGGCGCAAGTTGCAACATGCTCTGTCTTGAAACGCTCTTTCAGCCCTTGTATCACCTTCTCAGTAGACTTTATAGCAGGAGCTGCATTACTATATGGCTTGTCTGAGAAGTCTGATGCAGTTAGTGATTTGTTATACCTCTAACCACCTAAACTGGGTTTATTCAAAGCCTGGTTGTATAGCTGCTGTTCTTTTTTGTTTGTCTTGTTCTAGTTGCTCCACATGGCTTTTTTTGGCCACTTCTGGAGCTGCAAGCTCTTTAAACTCAGGTGTTTTACTCAACTTGTCGTAAATAACTTTTGACATTTCAGTGAACTTAATCTGCTGATAAGTATCCTCTGAGATAATTGATTTAAAACCCGCTTTAAATGCTATAGTCCAATCTTCAACAAAACTAAGCTTAAATTCTCCTTCAAAACGCTCTACTTGGGCAGCAGTAGGCCTTATTCTTTCAACAAAACTTGTGCCTGGCTCTCTTTCTTTATATGCCACATTCAAAGCGTTTGTTATTATTTCTACAAGGTTTTCTGTAGAAAAGTTCTCAACTTTTTTAACGTTACTTCCTTTCAAAAACCATCCTTGAGTATCCATTTCATTTTTTACAATGTTGACAAATTTTTCTTTAAAATGTTTCTCCGCAGCAGCGTATGCTTCGAACTTCCCTATTGTGGCTTTATCCTTAGCCATATCAAAAGCTGTTTCACCCTTGTTGTTTTCAATATGCGGGTCAGCACCTTTCATTAATAAAGTCTGAACCATTTGAGCATCACCTCTTTTAGCAGCAAGCATTAAGGCCGTGGTGTTGGTTTGACTGGTTTTGAGGTTTGGCCTAGCGCCTCCATCTAGAAGTGCTTTAACTATAGTTAGTCCACCCTTCTGTGCTTCTTGGAACATAAGCTCTTCTGCACCCTCACTGATGCCCCCATTCATAAGCTTTGTTACCATATCAGCAGTTTTTGCATACTGCAAAGGCGCTTTATTAGCCTTATCCTTTATATTAACAGCACCTGCTTCTAACAGTACATCTACCATTTTGTGGTTATCACTTGCAACAGCAATGTGCAATAAGCTCTCGCCCTTAGTATTTACAATCCGGTTAGGATTTGCCCCTTCGGACAATAACGTGCCAACCCTTACATCATCTCCTCTAGTAAATGCACTTAGTAAAAGCCCATCTTTAATCTTTTGAGCTATGCCTTTATCAATAGATTTATCATTAGAAAGGTTACCCAAGTATACTTCATTCTCAGGCCATCCTCCCAATTCGACGAGTTTAAGTACACTACCCTTAACAAGTTGCTCTATTTCCGGCTTGCTACTTGCAACTAACTTATTTGTTTCCTCAGTTAATTTCTGCATAGCATATTCGGCCGAGCTGTAAAGCATAATAGGAATCGCACCACTCTGCTGCAAAGCTTTTACTGCAGCTTTGTAAGGTGGCTGCTCTTGTGCTATATGGCGCCGGAGTACTGCTCTCTTAATATCTCCTTGCCCAGTCTTATGAGCTGATGCCTCAACATTTAAATTATACTCATCTATTTCTTTATTATCTCTATCCCTTTGCCTTTCCTTATTATGCTCCTCAACCATAATCTGCAAGTTCCTTACCGTTTCAAGCTCTGGAGTACTTACTTCTAAAGCTGCTAATTCCCTTAACAAAGCATCCTTTCTATCTGCCAACAATGGTATCACTCTGTTATATATTGGAACAGAGCGAGATACTATGTTTATTTGTTTTTCTATTGTAGCTATATCATCAAGAGTAAGTGTATCCAAGTACTCCTGAGCCTTCACAGGGTCATTAGCTTCTATAAGTACGTGAATCCTACTTAGTTTCTCTGTTGCTTTCATAAACACCCCATTGTCAAAAATTCATATACCTAACTATGCCATATAAATTATTAATAACTGGTTAACGCGGTGAAAATATTTTGCTTACCTATTTATGTGGTTTATAGTACGTACACGTAAATACCATATAAACAAGGTACATATGCTAGATAAGCTCATAAACTCTTACGAAACCTTCATTCTTGACATATGGGGGGTGCTTCATAATGGGCAGCAACTACTCCCAGGAGCGGTGGAATTTATTGCTCGCCTTGAAGCTAACCACAAACAGTATTATCTATTATCCAATGCCCCTCGCCCCGTAAACTCTGCGCATAGAAAGCTTGTGTCATTGGGATTAGATATCCCAATGGAGAGAATTCTAACTTCCGGCGCCTTCTTCCTGGAAGCCCTAAAAGACCCTACCCTTGCACCACAAACCAATCTGCTTGGCAAAGCGGCGGTTATAGGCATTGAGAAGAATGATGAACTCCTGGGGGATGTTGATATTGAAATAGTATCATCACTTGCTCAAGCCGACTACCTTATCATGCTTGCTTTTGCTGATGATGAGGCAGAAGTAGTGCACTACTGCAGCTTATTTAAGGAGGCAATTAGCCATAATCTGCCTATGATCTGCGTCAATCCTGACAAAGTAGTTTTTGAAGGCACGCGCAAACGTTATTGCCAAGGACACTTTGCATCCATCTATACAGAGATGGGTGGTAAAGTTCACTACTTCGGCAAACCTTACCAAGAAATTTATCAATATCTTTTTAGTAGCCATTCTTTAAGCAAAGATAAAGCAATTATGTTTGGAGACTCCATAAATACTGACATTAAAGGAGCATCCTCATTTTCTATTGACTCTGCTTTGCTTCTTACCGGCATCCATCAAGATGAGACAAATGTTGCAAATTTATTAAAATTATCTACAACTAGCCCTACATATATACTAGATGATTTAGTAGGATCCTATGAGCAACAAGAAACTAGAAGCACTGGCACTTGATATCTCTTCAGTAGCTTTCGCAGATGAAGAATCCCACGTTATACATTTACTTGAGAATATAAATCTTAGCTCAGAAAGCCTTGCTAGAATCCAGGAGAATGCTGGGCGCTATGTATCATTAATACGCAACACCAAAGCTTCCTCTATAGAGAGCTTTATCCATGAATTCTCCTTATCCAACGAAGAAGGAGTGGCTATTATGTGCTTAGCTGAAGCATTGCTTAGGATACCTGATAGAAAAACAGCTATGGATATCACTGAAGCTATACTCAAAGATAAAAATTGGAGCAAGCATTTGGGGCAAAGCAGTTCATTATTTGTCAATGCATCCACCTGGGGGCTCCTACTCACCGGAAAGTTGATGAACTTCGGAAACTCTAAATTCTCACCCGCAAAGCTCTTAAATAGACTAAGTAGACCTGTAATCTTAGAGGCCGTTAAGCAAGTCATCAAAATCATCTCTAACGAATATATCTTAGGCACAGATATAAAATCTGCTATGCAAAACGCCAAGGACGTGCTTGCTAAAGGTTATAAGATATCATTCGATATATTAGGAGAATCCTCTCGCACAGTCGAGCAAGCCAATTTTTACTACCATGAATACATAAACGCGATTGGCGAGATAGGTAAACACACAAACAAAAAAGGTCCTATCTCAGCTAACCATAACTTATCCATAAAACTCACCGCATTGCACCCACGGGTTATTTACAAAAAGGAGCGCATCCTTGAACTCGAGCTTCTACCAAGACTCAAACATATAATCAACCTATGCCGTGATGCTAACATCTCAATTTCATTTGATGCAGAAGAAGCATTCCGCCAAGATGTATATCTCTCAATCCTAACTAAGCTTATATTAGACCCAGAGTTCAAAGGCTTTGATGGCATTGGCTTTGTGATACAGGGGTATCAGAAGCGTGCTTTCAAACTCATTGACTACATAGCAGTGCTCGCTAAAGAAGCTGGCAAATGCATCCCAATTCGTTTAGTAAAAGGAGCTTATTGGGATAGCGAAATAAAGTTTGCGCAGGAACATGGCCTAGAAGGCTACCCAGTATTCACCAAAAAGGAATACACGGATGTCTCTTATATTGCATGCGCACAAAAAATATTAAGCTATGGAAAGCTTTTCTACTCACAGTTCGCCACTCACAATGCTCAGACTATCGCAACAATTGTCGAACTGGCAAGTGGATGCGAGTTCGAATTCCAGCGTCTACAAGGCATGGGAGAAAGCTTGCATGACGAGATCATCGAAGAAGGTTACTTATCACGCATTTATGCGCCAGTAGGCAAGTATGAAGATCTACTAGCATATCTTATGCGAAGACTTCTTGAGAGTGGTGCAAATAGCTCATTCGTCAATTTAGTTGCGGATAAGTCCACACCCGCCTCAGAACTGATCCAAAGCCCTATCGGCAAAGCTCGAACCAGCCTTAAATCCATCCCTAGCATTGTCGTACCAAAGGATATATATGGCGACCTTCGCAATAATTCAATAGGTTATGATATGGGATATCGCTATCAGTTTGAAAGCATGACCCATCTCTTAGGCTTACAAAAGAATAAACAATATGAAGCCCACTCGATATTTGCTGGCAAAAAGTGTGTTGGCAAATCATCTAATAATGTAGTGTCTCCTATAAATCATTCACAAATTATAGGCACGCTATACAATGCCGATGATAAAGATCTAACCAAAGCTATCGACACTGCGGCAGCTGCTTTTTGCCAGTGGAGTACTACACACGTATCTGAGCGAGCTAAACTTGCACGGAAAGTAGGCAATCTACTTCATCTTCATCGCTATGAGCTTTATGCGCTACTCATCAGAGAGGCTGGCAAAAACATTGAAGACAGCATTTCTGAAGTTAGAGAAGCCATAGACTTCACTGAGTACTATGCAACCATGGCAGAACGCGCTTGCGGCCTACCCATCGAACTTCCTAGCTATACGGGCGAACTCAATACCTTGAGTTGGCATGCCAAGGGAATATTCGTATGCATAAGCCCGTGGAACTTTCCACTAGCTATTTTCACTGGGCAAATAATTGCAGCACTTGTAACCGGCAATACTGTTATCGCTAAACCTGCTGCTAATACTTCTCTAATTGCAACATTTACAGCAAAACTCTTCCATAAGGCGGGCATCCCAAAAGATGTATTTCAATTGGCTGTTGCTCAAGGCAAACAGATATCAGATAAAATCCTATCTGATGCACGCATTAAAGGAGTTTGCTTCACAGGATCCTTAAAAGTCGCACTAGGCATTAATCGAACGCTTGCGGAACGAGATGCTCCAATTGCCGCAATCATTGCGGAAACTGGTGGCCAAAATGCTATGATAGTTGATAGCTCTGCTTTGCTTGAACAAGCGGCCGATTCAATCATTCTATCAAGCTTCGGGAGCATCGGTCAAAGGTGTTCAGCACTGCGTGTACTCTACGTACAAGAAGAAGTGGCTGACAAGCTTATAAACCTTTTAATAGGTTCTATGAATGAGCTAAAGCTAGGCAACACCATGGAGATGAGCAATGACCTTGGCCCTGTGATTAGCAATGCTGCACGTTCCGAGTTAGAAGCGCACATACAAACTATAGTCAAACAAAAGGGTTGCAAACTTATAGCAACCCATCGCCAACATGCCGATAAAGAACTAAAAAAAGGCAGTTTCTTGGTGCCACATATTATATCCATCCAAAGTATAACCGATCTAAGCCAAGAGAATTTTGGCCCAATCCTACATATCATCCGCTACAAAGGAACGGAGTTAGACAAAATAATAACCGAAATAAATGCAACAGGTTATGGTCTAACCTTCGGCATACAAACCCGTATCGAAGAACGGATCGACTACGTAGCCAGCAAAATACACGCAGGCAATACCTATGCAAACCGTAGCATCATAGGAGCACAGGTCGGCACCCAACCGTTCGGCGGAGAAAACAACTCCGGTACCGGTTTTAAAGCCGGCGGGCCACACTATTTATACAAATTCATGAATGAGCGTGTAGTTAGCGTTAATACAACTGCTATAGGCGGGAATCTGGATCTACTGCGTGGGTAAAAGCAGGGTGTTACCTGAGGTTGGATCTCCATATCAATCTTCGTCGCCCAGAGGAGCGAGTTCTTAAGGGTTTTAGGCATAACTTTCTGATCTTATATTTATAGTATATCCCGCTTTTTTGCCGTATGGAAGTCCCTAGCAAAAATATTTTTTAGTGCTCTCAAACCCTCTATTCATCTAGAGAATCAGGCAATAGCCCTGCTGTTTGCATGCGCCATAACATTGCATAGTGGCCACCTCTTGCAAGAAGCTCTTTATGCGAACCATCTTCAATTATAGTGCCCTGGTCGAATACCAAGATTCTATCTACTTCTAAAAGAGTTGAGAGGCGATGTGCGATTATTATGCTGGTTTTGTTTTTAGATAACACCCTGATGCTATCTTGAATTTGTTTTTCTGTATATGAATCAAGCGCTGATGTGGCTTCGTCCATAATCAGTATTGGTGCATCCTTTAAGATAGCCCTAGCTATGGCAATGCGCTGCTTTTGCCCGCCCGATATTTTTGAGGCCTTTTCCCCGACCTGAGTATCATAGCCATCTTCCAGGTTCATAATAAACTCATGACAATTAGCCTTGATAGATGCGTCGATCACTTCCTCATCGGTTGCATCTTCACTTGAGTATCTAATGTTATCCATGATAGAGCGGTGAAATAGCATTGGTTCTTGCGGGATTAGGCAGATATTATCACGTAGGGATTTAAGAGTTATGGCACTGATATTCTGACCATCAATCTTAATCGCTCCGGATTCGATATTAAATAACCTCAAAATAAGGTGTGCAAATGTAGTTTTGCCACTGCCGGATAGACCCACTAACCCGATCTTTTGTCCACCTTCAATAATTAAAGTTTTCTCTTTAAACACATTATCATTATGCCTGTATTTGAAGGTGACCTTGATAAATTCAATCTTGCCTTTTGATACTTTGAGGTCTTTAGCATCTTCTTCTTCTTCAATATCTATAGGGTCTTTAATAATTTTTAAAGCCTGCTTGATTACACCAAGCTCACGAAAAAGATACGCCATCTCCACCGTTGCTGCAAAAGCAAGCGCTAGTATATTCAAAGTTGAGGTAAACACAAAGATCATGTCTCCCAAGCTGATTTGATCATGCTGCCAATACCTGATGGTAAAGTAAAACAGCGAGGTTAAGCTGAACAGAGCTATAAGGCTTAGCAATAGCTTAAATTTCTCAATGAAGAATAAAGTGGAACGATTTTTTGCAATCTCATCATCCTGAGCGCTACGCACGTTTTCCACTTCAAAATACTGCTTGGTATATAGCTTTACATTTAGATGATTGTTTAGAGTATCTACTATACGCCCCTGCAGCTGTGTTCTAGCCTCCGATTGAATTCGGGAAAGTTCTGCAGCCTTTGCCCCGGCAATTGCACATATAAGTAGATGTGTGGCAAGCCATCCAAAGAAAATAAGAGATAGTAGAGGCTCTAAGTGCATAAATAATGCTGAAGATATTACAATTGCAATCACAAGTGGAATAAGATTATTGAAGACAAAGTCGATGACAATACTTGAACTCCTCGGTAGATCACTAATTCTATTCGCGATGCTCCCAACAAAGTTATTTGAGAAATAGGTGAGCGAGTGTTTGTTAACATGCTCAAATGTTGCCATTCTGATATTGGCTTCAAAGTTAGGATAAATAGTGGCGGACGCAAAGCCCTGGAGCCTGGTTAAGAGTTCTAAGAAAATCCAAAATGCTAAAGCCGATAGGAACAGGTAGCCAAGGTGATGAAAAATTAACTCCTTATCACCCGCATACCCTGAAAGAGCATCAATGATTTTGCCGGTAATATATGGCCATATAGAGCTAGATAAGGCAGTAGCAAGGCAAGCTACTAGAAAAACAACAAAGTTGATCTTTTGTTTCTTGATGAAATGTAAGAAATATCCGAGTCTCTGATCAGGTATTGTTGCCATAGGCCATAAAAGCTCCAAGAGAGGTTAGTAGGCTAAAGAACATATACCATGAGAGCCCAATTATCAATAATAAATAAATATTTTAAGTGGAGGTTAAACGACTTTACTATCGCTGGCTCTAACTGAATTTAGAGCCAATTACAATCCCCGCAACTAACCCACCAACTGTACCTGCAAATACCTTTGGAGCAATAACCGCTTCACAAATTGAGGCTATAGAATCCTTTATATAACTCGCATCATTCACAATAGACCTGCCTTTTACAAATGAAAACCCCACATATCCCATACCACCAAGAATTGCTGCAGGAACCATAAACACGGTAGATTTAGCCATAAACTCTATGATACCATCTGGAATCACTCCTAAAGCTTTACCTATTGCTTTACCTATAGGAGTAAGAACATGGATATAACTTTGATAAACTGCATCTGAAGCCAATAACAAAGGGACTGCACATACATCTCCCAATAGAGCAGCAGGCATCCACCAAAAATCCTTATTACCTTTAGTAAAATGCCCCCAATACTCAACTAAAAAGAAATCGCTCTTTTCCTTTGCCATTTTTAACTCCCTATTTTAAATTCATTTCCAAGGTTTATATACTATAATAATCATAAAGAGCAAGACTTTATGAAATAAATGTCACATAAATCAGTCTTAAAAACTCATATATAGTCATCCTCGCGTATGCTGCTATGACTTGAGAGTATCTACAAGATTTTAACTATTTATTAACCTTTCTACCCCATAATGAACTCATGAACGAATAGTGAGTAGCTAGCGTGAGGACAGATTTAGCAAGTATGAAAAATCAGTTTAAGGAAGATGTCATAAAGGCTGCGCGTGAACAGGCAAAGAGCCGTATAAGCCAGGAAGACTTAGAAAGGCTGAATCCCAATATTAATCATTTTGTTTACTTAACTGGTTATTCTGCAAAAACATTGGAAGAGAAAGTTGATATAGTTGTCTCAGCACTGCCTGACGAATTCTTTAAACAAACGTTCCAGAAGACTAAAATAAAGACAGCTTCTCTCATAGCCGAAGAACTACTTAGCACACATTATAACTTAAGTTCTGATAATGAATTTTTAAACTTTCTGTATGAATTAGTTGATAAGATTGCCGGGCTTTTTAAGGAATCTGCCGTTGAATCGCTGACGGGGAAGTCTATAGAGCCAATTGCGAAGATAGATAAAAATAGGAGTGAGGAATACTCTCAGGATTTATACAATCGATTGCTAGACGGGGAAGATCTAAAAGTGGTTACATCAGAAGCAATTACATACTTAGAGTACCTTATAAAGCAGGGGGATCTTTTACATTTAGACGATTTAAAAAGAGGTGACCCTGGCGAAAGGATTGAGTGCATAGATAGATATTTAAAAGTAGCTTATGGTATTATCATAGCTTTGAAAGCACAACCGGATAATAAAGATTTAATCTCTGCTTCCGAGTTAATTAAAAGTAATATAGCCGAATTTAAAGTAGCTAGAGCAAAGCTCGAGATTTATACCATGGCGGGTAAAAAAGGCGATGTTGTGCAACCGAATAGTCTAACCAAAAGGCAGGAACTCGCCTTAAAACTACTAACCCAAGCCAATAGAATACGCACAAAAGCCATACATGGCCCTCAATTAACGGCAGAACAAAAAGTGTTTGTACAGGATTTTATAAAGGATTCTATGGGCAATATGAAATTGAATGGAGCACTTAGTTATTTATCAACCAAAGGAGAGTTGGCAGGTTTATCATCTACTATTGTCGAAGAAATAAGAGACTTAACTTATAGAACGAGAAACTATGATATATTCCTGTCTGCTAACCAAAAATTCAACAGAAATTATAATGACTTATTGGAAGGAAAACCAGAGAATATACGCGATAAAGTCAATTTAAGAGAATATGGCATATTAATGAGTTATGCGAAAGCGCAAGATACATTTGAACTGCTCAATACACTCGGAATAATTGATGGTGATGTGAAACTTCAAGAGATATTTGAAGAAGTAAAAAGGCTAGGACCTAGAATAGCAGAAGTTAATGAAAGAATACAAAGTGAAGTTGTGTATGAGTCAGGAGATATCATGATGAATAACCTTCAAAAAGAATCAGAGCTGACAAACAAAAAATTAAAAACACCAAATGAACTTGCAAGGCTGTTTATAACAGAACATATGCATACACTGAAGATGTTTGTAGATGATATATCAAAAAAGCAGTCTCACATGACGACTAGAGGCGTTTTTTCAGATGCGTTTGATATCAATAGATATCTATTATCAGATCTATATAATATAAAAGTTGATAGGTTGTTAATTGATAAATTTAAAAGTAAATTAGAAAGTAAATATGGCCCTAAATATGCAAATACTGTTGATGAAATCTATAGAAAAATTGAATTTGATATACATAAAAATTCTCAAGCAAAATTTCAGGCAGTCCGCTATAGGCCAGTAGCTGAAGTTGCAAAAGCCGGCCTTGCTGACTTCCTACCATTTTTGGGGCATACTAAGATAAACCCAGATAACCTTGATAAGCTTCATACCAAAATGATGGCAGATATAGTTGAAGCAGATGAAATGATATGTTCTGAGTTTGCGGCAAGGACAACTGCTGTGGCCTTTATTGAGCTTAACAAAAGACTACAAACTGCTTTAGAAACAACTGAGAATGTTATAGAAATACCATTTGATGCAAGAGAACGCTTTAGTAAAATACACCCTGATAGATTACTTAAGATTCTAGCAGCTAAAGGCTGCATAGAAGAAGCACCACGCACAAAGACGGAGAATCAATTCATAACATTTGCAGGTAAAGTTAAGGCAACTACCTCCGCTCAGCTAAATAGATAATTGTCACCCTGAACTTGTTTCCACTAGTGTCCGGAATAAATTTAGCAAAAAAATCTCTTAGTTTTCTGTTTAAACATGGACACCGCGATCAAGTCGCGGTGTGACAATTACTGGTGTTGTGCCAGTTTTCTTATATATTTATTCCGGACACTAGTGGAACTTGTTTCAGGGTCTCACAAAGCGAGATGCTGAAACGAGTTCAGCATGACTATGTACTGTGCACAAAAATATTTTGTTTAGGGACTTCCATTGACCAAAGCTGTCAAGTATACTAGTAAATATAGGATCAGAGAATTGTTTAGATGAAACTAATAACTAAATTCATATTGTTTACGTTTTGCATGCTACTAGCATCTCCTGCTCTTGCTGGCGGCAGTGAACGTGAAGCCAGGGAATTTATTGCGCAGGTTGAAGCGTTGATGAATCGCAGGAAAATGGATGAGATCCGAGATTTTTACAAATTTTATTCTGTTAAAGATGCTAGATTCATTGCAGATAGTAAATTAGTTGATCCCAATAATCAGGATAAAGTTATTGCAGAAGAATCTAAAAATATGAATGTGGATGAGTATCTGCTATACCTAAAAGGCATTTTAGAAACGCCGAATAGGTACTCATATAGCGCAACTATTGATTCTATAAAACTAGATAGAGCAAACGATACTGCAAGTGTAATGGTAACTACCAGAGATTCCTCTGTAACTACTAAGCGTGATGAAGAACGGCAACGGGACTATTTGGTTTATGTACTCGAAACTTCAAACTGCAATTACTCTTTGGTATATAAAAGCGCACATTATTACATAGCGGGAATGAACTGCGCTGCAAAGATCAATAAAACTACGGTTTATTGACGACTTAGGGAAGTTTAGTGATCAATATTGATTGACAATATATACTATTTTCCTTGTATTTAGCTGGTTATAAGGTTATTAAATATCTGCGTAACATGTGAAATAAGTTAAGGATTTTTATGAAATGTAAAAAAGCTCCCAGAAAAATGTCAAAAACTTTAGATTCATACTTTTCAGTAGGACTGCTTGCTGCACATAATTTTACAGATTGGTTTGGTAGTACTGGAATGAATTTGATGATTCTCCCACATTTATTTAGACAATATAATAAACAATATAAATTAGAAGACGAGAAAGAAAAACTGCAAGAATTAGAAGACGAACTAAACGCTTTACAAGGTGAAACAACAAGAATAGGAAAAACTCCGACCTGTACGGTATTAACAGAGAAAGAAAAGGAGCTGCAGTATAATATTGCTTTAAAGAAAGAGGAAATAGCTGCATTAAAAAGCAAGTCAGTTCATATAACTTATAGCACTGCATATAATGCACTTAAAATATGTGTGTTTGAAAGTATATTAGACTATTCTATGGAGAGCAGTAATAGTTATATGAGGGTAGTTGCTACACCTTTTGCTTTTGCTTTTTTTTGCATATTTATGGAGAAAATGGTTTTCGATAGATATCAATATAAAGAAGATGCTGAACATGGCCTAGAAGATTGCGCCCCAGGCAAAAATAAGGCACTGATTTTTTATTTTACACTATTGCAAGCAACTACCATTGCTTCTTGTAATTTAGCTTCTTTTTTTCTTATAAAGCGTTATGGAGCGAATATATCGAGTTGCATAAAGACAGTAATACCTTTACCTGGCGTTATAGATAATGTCGCCAATACCATGCCAATGCCCAGACTTTGTGGCAGCTTATTTAATGAGTTTGCACGCGCAGCTTTAACTAAATCAATATATACTCATGAAGTTGATGTAGATCAGATTCAAATGGAAAGATAGTAAGCGGTTTTATGAAATTTAAAGCAACACCTAAAGCGATATCAAAAGTAGCAGACTATGGTACTTCAGGTAGTTTGATTGCTTTGCAGCTGCTTGCGGATAAGTTAGGATATACGAGTTATAGATATGGCAAGATAAATGCATTATTTTTGTTAGCAAGTTGTTGTAAGGAGATAAATACCTTTTTAGTTGCTAAGTTTCCTCAAGCTTTCAAAATATATCCTGAAGCATTCATAAAACTGATGACTCTAACAAATACTTATGTAAACGTGACTATATCTAGCAGTAATACTTATAGTTTAATTAATAGAGCAATACTACTTACTGCAGTAAATATCCTTAGTAAAGACGGCAATATAGGAATTTTAGCTGGAGCGACGGCATGTGTTTTTCTAACTGAAGCGATTAGAAGAAAGATTTTAAATAACTATCAATATCAAGAAGTTAATCATGCAGAACCGGATGATATGATAGATTGCAGCAAACTAAAAAACAATTTGTTAATTGTATACTTCAGTTTCTTAGGAGCCACAGTATTTGCCGCTTCTTCACTCTCTGCAAATCTATTTATGCACAAGTTTGCAGAGACCATTTCGGATATTATAACTCCTATTCCTACTGTCGGCAAAGCGCTGTGCTTAATAGCAACTTCTCCTATGCTATACAGCACAATATTCCAGAAGCTAGCATATAAAGCCTTAAGCTGCACAGATTATACTCATGAGGCTTATGTTATTCCAACTGTGTAACTCGCTAGTAAAAAAACAATAACACTACTTGAAAAACTAAAAGCCTACTCTACTATCAAAGCTTAGATGATTGATATATAAGGCTATGATGGAATTGCTGCTTGAAAAATTAAAAGCTTATAGAATAGCTATTATTGCAGTGGTTATTACTATAGTGGTTATTCTGATAGTTATTAATTCCGGTCTATTAAATGGTAGTGATAAAACTAAGGTTAAACCGCCTGTAGATGTCTCTGTGGCGTTGGTAACGCCCGTCGATGTACCGGTTTCAATGGACTTTACTGGTGAAACGGCAAGCTCCAAAATAGTGGAGGTAAGGCCGCGTGTTTCAGGAGTGCTACAGAAGATCTTATTTGTTGAAGGTGAAATAGTAAAAGAGGGGCAACCATTATTTCAAATTGAGCCTGACCAGTATAAAATAGCATTACGCAGCGCAGAAGCAGAGCTTGCAAAATCTAAAGCTAAGCTTGAGCAAGCAACGCGAGATGAAGCAAGGCTCAAGATCTTATTAGAAAAGAATGTATCTAGCCAAAAGGATTATGACGATGCTCAATCAAGGTTGGAACTTGCAAAAGCGGGCTTGGAATCTGCTCAGGCTAGTGTGGATGAAGCTCAGTTGAATTTAGGCTATACTACTATTTATGCACCAGCAACAGGGTTGATCTCAATAACTAATAAAAATGAAGGTTCTTTATTGAGCGCAACCGGAGATAATGTGCTTACTAAGATAACGCAGCTTGATCCAATTTATGTTAATTTCAGTATGCCAGAAACTGAATACATTAGAATTCAGCAAGACGCAGCGAAGGGTTTACTTAAATTACCACCAGGACAGGAGTTGCCAGTAGATATGTATTATGGTAATGGAATTAAGTTTGATCAAGCTGGCAAACTCAATTTTTCCGAAGCAGAATTCTCCAAGGGTTCTGGTGTTATGCAAATCCGAGCAACTTTCCCAAACCCTAATAATAAGTTAATAGGTGGGCAATTCGTACGCATTGTATTAGGAGGAGGAGTTAGGCCACATGCGCTCATAATTCCTAAGCGTGCGATTATTGAATCAGTTACAGGTAAACAAGTATTTATAGTTAATGAAGCTAAAATTGCAGAACTTAGAGAGATACAGGAAGGACCAAAGTTTAAAGACTACGTTCAGATAATTTCCGGCCTTTCAGCAGGTGATAAAGTAGTTGTCGATGGATTTCTAAAGCTACAGCCAGGGGACCATGTGAATATCACAAGCAAAATAGATGAAGCACCTAAAGTCGATGAACTTACTAGTATACCAAATAGAGAAGGAAAGCTTGTGGATTCATCAAAACTTACGGCGGTAAATTAATATGCTGGCACGCTTCTTCATTGGTCGTCCTGTACTAACAATGGTAATTTCTATCTTTATCGTTCTTGCAGGAGGCGCTGCCATTTTCAATTTACCGGTAGCTCAATTCCCTGAAATTACACCACCTCAGGTAATTATCACAGCAAGTTACCCTGGAGCAAGCGCAGAAGTGGTAGAGAATACTGTGTCGTCGCTGCTTGAAGAGCAATTAAATGGCGTTGAAGATATGCTATATATGAATTCAACCTCAAGTAGTGATGGCAGCGCATCTATAACTATAACCTTCGCAGTGGGTACAGATGTAGATCAAGCGTTAATAAACGTGAGTAATCGCACAAAACTTGTTGAAGCAAAGTTGCCTGATGAAGTAAGACGCAATGGCCTATCAATACTAAAGCAGTCTTCAACCATAGTGCTTATTGCAACTCTTCAGTCTAATTCACCGTCGATAGGTGATGTAGAACTAAGCAATTATGCTTCGATAAACATAGTTGATGAACTTAAACGTGTTCCAGGTGTTGGCGATGTGCAAATTATGGGAGGAAAACCGTATTCTATGCGCATATGGCTTAAGCCAGATAGATTGAGTTTTTATGGCCTCACAGTTTCGGATGTAGCAAGGAGTATCAAAGAACAGAATGAGCTTTATGCAGTAGGCAGAATAGGCCAACTACCCAGTACAGAACCAGTTGATTTAACGCTATCTGTAAGGACTTCCGGGAGACTTATAACCGCCGAAGAATTTGGAGATATAATACTAAAGTCCAATCCGGATGGCTCTGCACTAAAGTTGCGAGATGTATCGACAATTGAGTTAGGAGCTGAAGATTATGATACTTTCGGCAGATTAAATGGAAAGTCAGCAACTTTGGTGGCGGTTTATCCACAACCAGGTGCAAATATTTTATCCGTTGCAAATAGTACAATTAAAAAGCTACGTGAGTTAAGTAAACATTTTCCATCAGGCATCTCCTATACAATCCCGTATAACACTACAGAGTTTGTAAAAATTTCCATTGAAGAAGTAGTAAAGACTTTATTCGAAGCGATATTTTTGGTGTTTCTGGTAGTATACTTATTCCTGCAAAATTGGCGAGCTACTCTCATACCTTGCCTTGCGGTTCCAGTTTCTATAGTAGGTACTTTCGCCGGTATTTATTTGTTAGGATTTTCAATTAATACCCTAACTCTATTTGGTCTAGTACTAGCTATTGGGATCGTAGTTGATGATGCTATTGTAGTACTTGAAAACGTTGAGCGGATAATGAAGACTGAAGGCTTAAGCTCAAAAGAAGCTTCCATTAAAGCTATGGGGGAAGTAACCGGGCCGGTAATAGCTATTGTATTGGTACTATGTGCCGTATTTATACCAATTACATTCCTTGGCGGAATGGTAGGAGAGCTGTATAAACAGTTTGCGGTAACGATAACTATATCTGTTGTTATCTCGGGAATAGTAGCGCTTACATTAACTCCAGTTCTATGCACTTTGTTGCTAAAGGAGGGGCATCACGAAGAGCCAAACAAATTTTTCCAGGCTTTTAACAATTTCTTTGAAAAGCTTTCCGGATATTTTAGTAATATGGTGGCAAAATCTATCAACCGCGGTGTCTTGATGCTCCTGGTTTATTTGATCTTAGTTGGACTGACTTACGCTCTATTTACAATTGCTCCCCAAAGTTTTGTGCCCAAGGAAGACCAAGGTTATTTAATCGCGAGTGTAAACTTACCAGATTCAGCATCTATCTCACGCACAGAAAAAGTAGTTGAAGAGCTTGTCAAAATTATTAAGTCTAATCCAGCTGTTAAAGACGTAATAGGGTATACGGGATACGATATTTTAAGTGCAGGTGTAAAAACATCCGCAGCAACTTTTTGGGTTACACTTAAGGATTGGAAGGAGCGTGACAAGCCAGGCATGGACGTTGATAGCGTAGCTAACTTTATTATGAAAAAAGGCAGCACTATCAAAGAGGCTATAGTACTAGCATTTAACGTACCTAGCATACCTGGGCTTGGCACAACTAGTGGGTTTGAAGCGTACTTGCAAAACCGCGGTGATACTGGAATTGCCGGTCTTGCTCAAGCCACAGCTACCATTATGAAAAGTGGGAGCTCAGCCAAAGCAATAACGGGCTTAAATACCAGTTTTAGAGCGAATGTGCCACAGCTATTTGCGCAAGTGAATAAAGATAGAGCTAAGGCTCTTGATGTGCCGCTCAACATGATTTATGACAATCTTAGTGCAGCTTTAAGCCCGATATATGTAAATGACTTTAATAAGTTCGGTAAGACATATAAGGTAATCGTCCAAGCAGATGCTAACTACCGCAGCTTCCCTGAAGACATCAGCAAGATTTATGTAAGATCTCAAAGTGGCAATATGATCCCGCTTAATGCAATTGTCTCAATGCATGAAACTAAAGGACCTGAACAGATCGAACGCTTCAATGGCTTTACAGCAGCTCGTTTTAATGGTGAAAGCGCACCAGGATATAGCATGGGGCAAGCTATGACGTCCTTTGAAAATCTTGTAAACACTCATTTGCCGGGAACCCTTACGGTGGCATGGACTGGAGAATCTTACCAGCAAAAGCAGGCAGGCAGCGCATCAACTTTCGCATTTGTTTTTGGCATCATAATGATATTCCTAATTTTAGCCGCACAGTACGAACAATGGTCATTGCCATTCGCAGTTATTCTTTCGGTACCATTTGCTGTTTTAGGCGCACTGATCGCTATCCTAATAAGGCATACTGATAATGACATATACTTCCAAGTTGGCCTAGTTACACTTATTGGACTCAGTGCTAAAAATGCAATTCTCATTGTAGAGTTTTCCAATCTAAAGCGCAAAGAAGGCATAGATACTATATCTGCACTCGCAGAAGCTATACGCCTTCGATTTAGACCCATACTCATGACATCGCTCGCATTCATATTGGGTGTGCTTCCTCTCGTGCTAAGTACCGGAGCTGGAGCAAACAGTAGGCATTCGATCGGCACAGGTGTATTCGGAGGAATGCTGATCTCCACGTTTATTGTTATAGTATTTGTGCCGCTCTTTTACTACTGGGTTGTAGAGCGCCGCCTTTCTCCACCGAAGGAGAAGGAAGAACCACATTTATAAGAGATGGAAGACTCAAGCTCGGTATGACTCTAAAAATGCGCATTACCCCATAATCCTAGGGAATATGGCCTCGGGTTTATTTATAGCTGCTCCACTCTTAATTGCATGCTCAGCATTCGCATATGCAAAGCTACGGCGCTCATTGCTTATAGCTAGGGTGTCTAGTATTTTAGCAGCTGAATCTGGTATGAGCGGTTGTAGCAAAATACCAATTACCCTAATGGCTTCAAGCAGAGCATAAAGCACGGCTTCCATTCTGGGTTGATCAGTTTTTTTGAGCTCCCATGGAGCATTGCGGTCTATATACTCATTTGCAAGATTGGCTATTCGCACAACCTCTCCAAATACTAAATGCAAAGCTTGTGTTTCCATATGTAAGCGCATTGCAGGTAATGCATAATAGCATGCTTCAAGCATTGCCTTATCCTCAGTATTTAAAGCCTTACTTGCAGGTACCATAGCCCCTGCATTTTTATCAACAAAAGATAGCACCCGTTGGCACAAGTTCCCGATATTGTTGCATAGTTCTGAGTTAATGCGTGTTATAAACAGTTCGCGGGAATAGCTATGGTCATTCCCAAATGGCATTTCTCGCACTAGGTAATAGCGCAAATAATCGAGTCCAAATTCCTCCTTAAGAGCAAAAGGATCTATCACATTACCAATTGATTTTGACATCTTCTCACCCTCAACCAACCACCATCCATGCGCAAATACCCGTTTAGGTAACGGAAGGTCCACCGCCATCAGGAATGCCGGCCAATAGATAGCGTGAAAACGCAAAATATCCTTGCCCACTATTTGCAAATCAGGCGGCCAAAAATCTTTTAGCTCTTCGGTTTGTATTGCTGAATAATAGTAGAACAGAGCATCGAGCCAGACATACATAACATGCTTTTCATCACCTGGCACTTTAATTCCCCAATCAAATGATGTGCGAGAAACAGATAGATCCCTTAGTCCTGACTTAACAAAGGATATTACTTCATTAGCACGATAGTGAGGCAGAATAAAGTCAGGGTTTTGCGCGTAATATTCAAGCAATTTATCCTGCCACTTGGAAAGTCTGAAGAAATAACTTGGTTCTTCGACCCATTCCACGGGGGCTCCTGTGGGTGCTTTGCCATCTTTTATTTCACTTTCATCGAAAAAAGCTTCATCTCGTACGGAGTACCAGCCTGAATATTTATCCAAATATATATCACCACTTGCAATCATCTTTTGCCAAATCTTCTCTACAACTTGTTTATGACGCTTTTCAGATGTGCGTAAGAAATCATCATGTGAAAATCCCATAGAATCGGCCACATCCCTAAAGCGTTGGGAGACCATGTTGCAGTATTCAGCAGGGGCATATCCTTTTTGTATGGCGGTTTTTTCCACCTTTTGCCCGTGCTCATCCGTACCTGTCACAAAATGTACGCGCACTCCATCAAGTCTCATGAACCTAGCGATCACATCTGCGGTTAGAGTCGTGTAAACATGACCTATGTGAGGAGAGTCATTTACGTAATATATCGGAGTGCTTATGTAGTATTTCATTTGGAATGCCAACAATAGTATTAGGCCCCATATGATATTTTGAGTTTAGGTAATAGTCAATAAGTCATGGTAACCAGCTACTCTATTAATGCATGCTTCCCAAATCTTTATCAATGGTTTCTAGCCTAATGCGTAAATTCAATCCGCTTAATATTGAGCTTATAGTATTTATTTTAGGATTACCTTTTCTAGACAAAGCCTTGTAAAGACTTGTCCTACTAAGCTTAGATCTTTTAGCTAATCTAGACATTCCACCCTTAGCTTCTGCAACGTCTCTTAAGGCCATTAGAAAGGCCTCAGAATCACCATCAACTTCAAATTCTTGTAATGCTATCTCAAGATATTTGATTGCCTCGTTATCGCTTTTTAATTTGTCAATATGGTATTTTCTAAAATCACCTTTCGTCATTTATATTCTCCTCTTGTAAGTAATAGTTCCAGTATTCTAAAGCCTTTTTTATATCTCTTTTTTGGCTACTTTTATTCCCTCCATTTATTAAGATAATAATCTTTTTTTCTTTTTGCCCAAAATAAATTCTATATCCAGAGTGAAAATTAAATTTAAATTCATATATGCCTTTACCCAAAGCCTTTGTATTGCCGAAATTACCGATCTCAACCTTCGAAATTCTATATCGAATTCTAAGCTGAATTTCTTTGTCAAGATTTTCTAGCCACTCTAAAAAAGGGATTTTGCCATTAGCTAACTTTAGAAAATCTATTTTTATTAAGTTTTGCACAATTCATCCTACTCTTTGCATCAATTAGTGTAGCTTATAGGATACATTATGTCAATAAAATTAAAAATTAGTTAAATAGTACAGTCAATAAACCGTAGTCTTATTGATCTTTGCAGCGCAGTTCATTCCGCCTATGTATAGCTAAGTCAGTATAAAATTAGTATGAAAAATGCGGAATAGTGTGTAATACTTTGTCATGCCGTATCAAGTACGGCATGACAAATATGCGCTTATCTTTTTCATGTGCCTTTTATACTGACCTAGCTATAACATGAACAATATGAAAGTTATAGTCTGATTTAAGCACAACTCTCTTATCTTATATATATTAGTATACTTGACAGAAAAGGTGTATGGAAGTCCCTGATGAAAATATTTTTGAAAATAATTCTAAGTCTTATTTTACAAGATTATTCAACACTACTAACCTAGCCTTTTCTAAAACTTCAGATGCATCAGAAATCTGCAAGGCCTTATCCGCTAGAGCTTTGCGATATCCAGCATCACTTGCTAGTTTAAGTAGGTTATCTTTAAGCTTATCTGACGTTGAGATTACAACTGCATTATTATCGCTAAAATATCCTATGATATCTCTAAAGTTATGCGTATGCGTTCCTGTAATAATAGCATTATTAAGCTTAGCTGGTTCAACTATGTTATGCCCACCATGAGGAACAAAAGAGCCGCCTACTATTGCGATATCTCCTATAGTATACCACAAGGCCATTTCTCCTATTGTATCTGCTATGTATACTGAGCCCTCACCCTTAAACTTTGCTGCTTTACTGCGCATGCCAGGTTTTAATGCACTTGCCTCACATATTGCTTCAATATCTGCACCTCTTACCGGGTTACGTGGCGCAATTATGAGGAATGCATCTTTCTGTTGCGCCTTAACGGCTACAAATGCCTTTGTTATAATTTCCTCCTCACCTGGATGAGTGCTGGCAGCAACTATAATCAATCTACCTACTAGTAGTTTCTTAAATGCACTAAGTTCTGCTTTTGGTACATTCTCAGTGTTAGCTGCAAGCTTAAGATTACCAATAAACTTCAGTTTATTCTTTGGCACAAAGGCGGATATCTTTTTTGCATCATCACTTGAGCAAGGAAGAATTAGTGAAAACATCCCATACACATATGAGGCTAAACTTTTAATATAACTCCATCTCAATGCGGATCTATCAGAAAGTCGAGCATTGAGATTTAACACCTTAAATCTTTTAGAAGATGCATGCAATAGGTTTGGCCAAAGCTCTGAGTCAATGAAAATGCCGATATTTGGTTTCCAATAATCTAAAAACTTCTCTACAATTTGTGGGGCATCAAATGGTGCAAACTGGTGTATTGCATTCTTAAAACCTGCCTTCGCGAAAACTTTAGAGGCGTTTAGCGTGACAGTAGTTACAAGAACTTTATAATCTACTTCAAGCAGCTTTATAAGTTGTATAATAGAGTTCAACTCACCCACACTTGCCACATGAAACCATATAAGCTCACCTTTTGGTCTATTTAAATGATAAAAACCCAATTTCTCTCGGAATCGCTCTGGGTTTTCTTTACCACTTTCAAGACGTTTGGCAAGTATGTATGGCATTAAATAACGCGCAAGCCAGGTGGTCACATAATATATGTAATAAAGTAACATTTAATAATCGACCATTAATTTGCATCTCTTGTCTAACTGCTTGGTTTGGGCAAGCAGTATGCCTTCAAGATCTTCTTCAGAACTGAGGGACTTATAATCCACCGGATCTCCAAATTCAATTATAATCTTAGATATAAATGGAATAGGCACTAAGAATCTATCCCATGTTTTTAGGACCGCTGCTCTAGTTGCGGAGTAACACATTGGTACAACTGGAACTTTGAATTTATGAGCCACTCTTACAAGTCCACCTTTAACTTTAAATTTAGGACCTAAAGGCCCATCTGGAGTGATAACTAGTCTGATCTCTGTAGGCTTAATCCGCAAAATATCCCTCATAGCCTGAGTGGCATGCTTTCTAGATGAACCGCGGATAGCACTATGTCCGTAGTGCTCAAGAATCATTTGCATGTAGTTACCATCCTTGTGCGCTGAAGTTACCGCCTGAAATCCACCATAAGCTCGTATTGCAAGCATCGGCATAAACCTGCTATGCCAACATGCTATTATCGCAGGCTTTTTATCACACATCACAGATCGTGCACTACCATGATATATTATTTGGCGACGACAAAATTTGGTTATCAAAAACATGTAGAACACCAATACCTGAAATATCAGGTAGGTCACTAATTTGCTTTTTAGTATCTTCTTTAACACCGATCAAAAAGCTGAGTTTAACAAGTCCATGGGCAGACCAGCAGCGTTTGAAATTTTCTGCATCTCTTCGTTAGTTTTTGCATCTGAATTTTTCTTAGCATTGTTAAACGCAGTTACTATTAGATCTTCTAACATTTCCTTCTCATTTGGGTCGAGCAGAGATTTATCAATCTCAACTTTCTTTACATCTCCCTTGCAAGTGCAGGAAACTTTGACCATGTTACCGCCTGAGGTACCTTCTACCATCTCATTTTCAAGTCTCTTTTGCAACTCCGCAATTTGTTTCTGTAATGCTTGTGCTTGCTTCATAGCTTGTTGAATATTTTGCATTGTACTCCTATTGAACGTTATTTTTCAATTTGATATCAGCTATCTCAAGTCCTGTAAAGGAATTTAGCATTTTCATTACAGCTGGATGCTCTTTGGTTGCTGATACTTGCTGCTCGCGTAACGCTTTTTCCTTTTGTGAAAGCGTAAGGTCACCTTCTTCAGATGAAGATAATACAACCCAATTTTCCCCAGTTACGCGTTCTAATATGGCTTTTAAGCTATTGTTGAAAGTTTTAGGCGCACCTTCTAACAGCCTTAAAGCCAAGCGATTTGGCTCAAGTTTAACCAACTTAACATCGCTACGTAAGTGATGGCACATCACCATCTCATCATGCGTAAATAGTAATTGCTCTATATCTTCAAGTGATGTGAGCTTAATGCTCGCACAAACATTCTGATTAGAAGCCAAACCTGCTTTATCATCTGCAGTATACCGGCTTTGGCTATTATCATGCATGTTATCCGCACTAGCTTCATTCTTAAAATCATAAGGTTGCTTAACTTCTGCACTTGTTTTTTTTTCAGCTTCATCATTTGCGCGAGCTTTAAGCTTGCGGATTAAGTCCTCCGGAGATGGCAAATTCGATAAATGCGCAACTCTTATCAACACCATTTCAAGCGCTATAAGTGGGTTTGGAGAGCTTTTAAGCTCATCAAATCCTTTACTTAAAGCAAGCCAAATCCGATTGATCCGTGAAATATCCACTATCTCCAAAAACTCACGCGCACGTTTTTTATCAAATTCTGGCAATACATCTAAGGTTTTTAGGTCGGTCTTAGCTTTAGCTAAGATATGAGTAACCGCCATGAGATCTTGTAAAATCAACATTGGGTCTGAGCCATAAGCATACATACGCCCGATAGCTTCAAGGCATGGAGCCATTTCGCTCTTTAACAAATGCTCATATAGACCGTACAAGTCTTCATTGGAAGATAAGCCCAACATCTCACGCACCGAAGCTTCATCAATATTACCACCTGTGTGCGATATTGCTTGGTCTAAAATTGAGAGTCCATCTCTAACCGAACCATGTGCAGCAGATGCTATCATCCTCAAGCAATCAGCTGGTGCCTGAAAACCTTCTTTGGTAAGCACATTTTTAAAATGTTCAGATAACTCAGCTACACCTACTCTCTTCAAGTCAAACCTCTGGCAACGAGATAGTATGGTAAGTGGAATCTTTCTAGTTTCCGTAGTTGCAAAAATAAATTTCACATGCATCGGTGGTTCTTCTAAGGTCTTAAGCAGCGCATTGAATGCACTATTTGAAAGCATATGTACTTCATCTATTATGTAAACTTTGAAACGCGCAGATATTGGGCGATAACGAGCATTCTCAATAATCTCACGGATATCATTCACCCCAGTATGGCTAGCAGCATCAATCTCGATTACATCTTGATGACGATCATCTGCTATGGCTTTGCAGTGATAACATACACCGCATGGATCAACTGTTACAGAACCTTTTTCATCACTACCTACGCAGTTAAGAGCACGTGCAATAATACGGGCCGAAGTAGTTTTTCCAACCCCTCTAATCCCGGTAAGCAAAAATGCGTGCGCTATGCGACCTGCGGTAATAGCATTGCTAAATGTCTTTATAAGCACATCCTGACCTATCATGTCAGAAAATGTGGTAGGGCGATACTTCCTAGCTAGCACCAAATAATTATTTGCGTTGCCAGCATCTAGTACATCATTTTCAAATAACAAACTTTCCATAAGTGTTTGCATCAATTTTTCGAGAAGTTATACTATCAATTAAATTTCACTATATCAATTAACATTAAATAAATAAATGATCGCAACTAAAAAAAAATATGTATCAGAGGCGATCGAGAGGTTGCGCCTAATCAGGAGTGAGAATGTAGGGCCACAAACATTTAAGCGCCTCATAGATCTTTTTGGTTGTGCGGAAAATGCTATAGATAGACTGCCTGAGCTCTCCATGCATGGCGGTTTAAAACGAGAAATTAATATCTGTAGCATATCTACAGCAATGCGCGAGATGGAAAAGCTACAAAGCTTTGGAGCAAAACTACTTTTTTGGGATGATCCATCATATTCTAAGTCCTTGAGGATGATTGAAGATTACCCACCAGTCCTAACCGTACATGGTAGAACTGAATTACTTAGTGCAGAAAAAATTATTGGCATGGTTGGTGCGCGCAATGCCTCAGCAAATGGATGCCGTCTGGCTAGAGATATCGCTCATAAATTATCTGAACATGGCATAGTGACAGCTTCAGGCCTTGCGCGCGGCATTGATGCTTGCGTACATGAACGCAGCCTAACTCATGGAACTATAGCTATCATCGCAAATGGTGTTGATGTTGTATACCCTGAGCAAAACCGGTCGCTATATGCTAAAATTGCAGAAGTTGGTGTAATTGTCACAGAATACCCTTTCAGCAGCGAACCCTTAGCACGCAATTTCCCCCAGCGCAACCGCATTATTTCAGGGCTTAGTAAGGCCGTGATAGTCATTGAGGCATCACAGAAATCTGGATCACTAATCACCGCTTCCTATGCGCTAAAGCAGAATCGCAAAGTCTTTGCGATACCTGGCTCACCAATCGACAGCAAATACTCTGGTTGCAATTGGCTTATTAAAACTGGAAAGGCATCATTGCTTTCATCCGAGCAGGATATATTAGACTTCCTAAATGACCCTAAAGATAGCAACTTATCTGAACAATCCCAATTATTTAATGCAAATTTTGCTAACAAACCGGCTGATGCAGAACTTAAGAAATTTCGCAATATCTTACACAATGCACTTGGATTTTCACCAACTTCGGTTGAAGATATAATTATCAATACTTCTATTCCCTACCATATACTAAATGTCTTACTATTAGAACTTGAAGTAGCAGGGCGCATAGAACGCTCATATGGCAATAAAATTACTAGGATAGCTTAATATGAAATTTAAAGATCTACGCGCATTTATAACTTATTTAGAAAACAAAGGAGATTTGATAAGGATTTCTGAACCAGTTTCAAGCATGCTTGAAGTCACTGAAATTCATAAGAGAATTCTTGAATCAGGCGGCCCTGCCCTGCTCTTTGAAAATGTGGATGATACCAAATATCCAATGCTTGTTAATCTTTTTGGTACAATAGATAGAGTGGCTTGGGGCATGGGGCTCACACGTTCAACCTTACATGAGTTAGGCGAAAAGCTGGCATTCCTAAGGCAACCAACGCCACCTGAATCACTTAAAGATGCATTTGGCATGTTGCCACTTGTAAAGGATGCTATCAACATGAAGCCAAAAACTGTCCAGAAAGCGCCTTGTCAAGAAGTCATAATGAAAGGTGCAGATGTTAATCTCGATAAACTTCCCATTCAAACCTGTTGGCCTGGCGAGCCTGCACCACTCATAACATGGCCTATGGTGGTAACGACTGATTGCAAGACTGGCAAATACAACGTAGGTATATACCGATTGCAGAAACTCTCTCAGAACAGAACTATTATGCGTTGGTTAGATCATAGAGGTGGAGCCGATCATTGGCGTAGTTGGAAGAGTGCCGGGCATGACAAAATGCCAGTTGCAGCGGTAATAGGTTGCGATCCTGGAAGCATAATTGCCGCAGTTACTCCAGTGCCCGAGCAACTTTCTGAGTATGAGTTTGCTGGTTTAATCCGCAAATCAAAGCTGGAACTTGTTAAATGCGTGAGCATACCCCTTTCAGTTCCCGCAAATGCCGAGATAGTAATCGAAGGCTTTGTAAGCACCAAAGAATTTGCAAGCGAAGGGCCTTATGGTGACCATACCGGCTATTATAACTCGGTAGAAAAATTCCCGGTTTTTGAAATTACCGCAATCACCACCCGTAAAGATGCTATATACCTAAGCACTTATACTGGGCGCCCACCCGATGAGCCATCAGTACTTGGTGAAGCCTTAAATGAAGTATTCCTACCCCTTTTAAAACAACAGATGCCCGAAGTAGTGGACTTTTATCTCCCACCTGAAGGTTGCTCTTATCGTATTGGAGTCGTGAGCATAAAAAAATCATACCCAGGGCATGCTCGCAAAGCTATGATGGGAATTTGGTCTGTGCTACGTCAATTCATGTATACAAAGTTTTTGATCGTGGTAGACGAAGACATCAACATTAGATCATGGAACGATGTCATGTGGGCTATCTCAACTAAAATGGATTTTGCAAGAGATGTAACCATAATTGAAAATACTCCCATAGATTACTTGGATTTCGCTTCACCAGAGGAAGGATTAGGCAGCAAAATTGGATTTGATGCAACTGATAAAATTGGTGCAGAAACCAAACGCGAATGGGGTAGAAAAATTCAAATGGATCCAGAAGTGATAGACTCAGTTACTAGGAAATTTGGGCATTTGTTTGACTAAAAAATATTTCACACAGGGACTTCCATTGCTGCTTTTGAATCGGTATAATAATAAATATAAGATAGAAGAAGTGTGCTTCAACCCTCGAAAACCCCTGCTTCCACCTGTTATTTAAAAATAAAAGTGAGGAAATATGCGCCCTTCACCTGTTAAAACAGGTAAAATTATTGAGGACATTATTAACCTGGGTTAACGAGAGCGTTTTTCCTCTTCTTCTTTCTTTCTCTTCTCTGCATTTGCTTGAGCTTTTTGTTGGGCTTTTTGATAGTCCTGTTGCCTCTGAAAGCTTTGTCTTTGCAAACTTACTCGATCTTGACCAAATACTGTTTTAACAGCTTCTAGGCCTTTCATACCATAGTCTGCAAGCGAGGTCGCATTGATCATTTGTCCGGATACTATGATGTTAGTTACTTTAGAAATAAACTCACAAAATCTGAACATTCCTTGAGTTAATATAAGCATAAGTACTGAGGCCTCAAGCACACCAATTGGCATGAAAAAACCCGGCAATTGATCCGGAAAATGGGAAAATGCCAAAACTCTCCAGGCTGGTATCAAACAAAAATCGACTATAGCAGGTATGTATATAGCGAATAAACAAGATGGGCAGGCGGTAAACCCTAAAGCTCCAAATATAGTAGTAACTATAAGAAGGTTGAAGATAGCAATGGAAGTAAATAGCGCAACCGGCTGTAGAGTAAATGAAATTAAAAACCTCCACCAACTATCGAAAAATTGCCTGGTAGCGCTGAAAAGCATAAAACATAAAAATAATGGAGCTACGAAGATAAGTAGAGCAATAATTACCATAGACATTAGGAACATTAAGATCACTTTTGCTACTGATAAAATATAGAATACGACCGAAACAGCTATGAAGACAGCTACTACCAGACCAAGTGTCCCTGTTAGAATCAAAGCATATACTTTTTTCCAAGTCTGCGGACTAGTGAGCATTTTAAATGGTCCATCAAAAATGGAAAAAACACTAGCTGGGTCTGCCGTTATATTTACTAGCGAAGCTTTATCGCCAAGGGAACCAGTAATAATTTTACCTATAAGCTCAAGGCCTCCATCGATAAATAGCTTGAAGAAATGGTTAGCAAAGAAATCCCAGCTACCTGGAGATATTAGTGTTGCAACAAATGCTAATTTAGCTATGCGTATTACCATATCTCTTTGATTCATCTGCAAGGTGCCCACTAAATATCCAAAGCCTGTCAGAGCTATGAATAAAACCAAAAGTGCTCTAACCCCAGCAATTACTGGCGTCTCCTCTACTAAAGCTTCGTATAGTTTTCTTACCACTCCCTTTTTAGAGGAATCTTTAGGATCACCATAAAGAGTGTATCTAACTGAATTAACTATTTGTTTTATAACACCATCATCTTGGAGAAAAGTGGATTCATTAAGTTTCGCAAGGTTTATATAGTATTGACCAAACCTGTGAGCTGGGTCGGTATAATAAATTTTTAACTCCTCTGGAATATCAGCAGGGACTTCCAAAGGTTTTATGCGCAAATAAAAGTTGCCAGAAGATGTGACTGGTATGGTATCTCCATTTTGAAAAACACCTATAGGCACATCATGCCACGGCACAAAGTCTGGGTTTCTCACTAAGTCCCCAGTTGATATTGCATATTGCAGCATTTGCCCTTCAACAAATGGACAACCACCCCATTCTATTGTAACTTTTATCCCTCCAGCAGCATGGTCATATAAACCAGGTCTCCAAGCCGTTGGTTGCCAATGTTTTAGGGCTATTGGGGCTGGGGTTTTGGAGAAGCTATCACCAGAAGAACCTAGTATGCCTCTAAAAGAATAAAGCGGTATTCCTGGATCGTCTAATCTAGCGCATTTTTGGTAGTTAGTCAGTCTTTTCTCTTCGGTGTCACAATCACTGCCGGTTGTGATAGGAGTAACTTTATAATCCAGATCTTGAACTATACCATTTAAGCCGAACCAAGAAGCGCTTGCAGGCCGATTTTCCGGCAACAATTTTGCAGGGTCTAGCTGTTCACCGGGTTTAAAGATCCTAGCACCTTCACCGCGTAATTCTACATAAGCTGCTTTAAAATCAGATGGTTTTCCACCTGGTCTAAGAACTTGCATGGAACCTTGGTTATCCAGAATGGACCGAACAGCAGCTTTATTTCCTTTAAAGTTGGAATCGGATAATAGCTTATTTATATTAAAGCGAGTGAGCGGGACATTAGTAGGAAGCCCTTGGGTGTTATAGAGATAAGAGCTCTCCCATGAGATGGTAAGTTCATCGCCATCTTTGGCCCAAATTCCTGTATCTGTGAAATAAGCATTCCTTGCACTCCACAAACATATATCTGTGGCGTCACCTGGTTTATTGAGGTCCTTTCTCGGCCACTGATCAAGATTGTACCATAAACTTTTATTTGAAGAAGCCTGCCAATTTTTATCATTCATTGAAACTGCGCAAACCTTATCAGTCCTGTCATTTAGAACTGTTTGAGGGGTTTTTAAGCTTTCCCAATCACCTGGGTTAAGGCTACTTACTAGTGGATCTAGCATTACAGACTTTTTCCCACATAGATAGATTTTATTGGCATTCTCAGCATTCACCAGAGTCAGCTTAATCTTGTCCCCAGGTACAATCTTCATATCTGATTTGTATACGTTTTTACTTGCATTTAAGACACCAGTGCAAGCTACACTGGTTGAATATGGGCCGCGAACCACCTGTTTATATGGTTTGTCTTGGTCACCAGTTCTAACTTCTTCATATATGTAGCTGGAGTAGAGATTTCCGGATTGGCATACTGGCAGGCAATTAGTTATCGCTTGGGCATTAATTTCCATACCCGAACTAGACTTCCTGGAGAACGAACCACACTCGTTTGCGCACATCTTCTGGCAACTAGGGTTTATAGGGGCTAGGGCGATATTTTCAGTAGGAGTTCCACCAAATTCATAACTTTTAATGCAATTACCATAAGGATCCGATGCCGCAAAAGCCTCGCAAGAGACTAAAGCAAAGATAAGGAAAGCCACAAAGCGCAATTGCTGGTACATCGAGAAAAAATATATTTAAGTCTAGATTAAATTAGCGTACCGAAATTACAACAAAAAATTAAAGTGCACTGTAGGTACTTGCCTAAATAGCAAATCATGTGTATAATCCTAAGAAAAATGTCTGCTATGTATATACGCCGTTTTCTCTCTGCAGTTTTAGTTATGAGCACACTTTCTTCGTGTGGCTCTGATTCTTGGTTTGGCAAAGAGAAGAAGCTCGACATGCCAGGTGAACGCCAGCCTTTGGTGATAAGGAGTAAAGATCTATTCATCAGTAATAATGGCAAAGTAGGAACTATAGCTTTACCTAGCCCTCAGGTAAATTGCTCATGGAATGGGGCATTTAACCAGTTTTCCACTATGCATTCAAATTTAAGCTGGAATACTTGTGAAGCTGCTAACAAATCTACTCGCTATTCTAATCAGACCTTTTTAGTACAACCATCCATACCTAGTATCGAAGGAGATAGACTATTTGCCATGTCAGCAGATGGAATTGTGAAGGCCTATGACACCACATCTGGAGCTGAGGTTTGGTCGAACATATACTTTGCAAATGAAGAAAGTGGGGGATTTTTTGACTTTCTGGTGCAAAAATTCCTAAATGGCGGCGTTAAAAAAGACGGTAATGTCATATATGCTACAGCTGGAATAGCAAAAATTGTCGCAATTGATGCATCTGATGGCAAAACTATTTGGGAAGCTGGTTTTTCAAGCCCTATAAGATCAGTGCCGCTTATTGTGGATGAACTTTTAATCGTTCAATCTATAGATAATAAAATGTATGCTCTTAATAAAAGTGATGGAAGTAGTGTTTGGACCTATATGTCTAACTTTGAAGATTTGAGCTCACTAGCTGTTTCTACACCACTTCAAGCTGGCAATTACATTGTGGCAAAATTTAGCAATGATGAAGTAGTAGCCCTCGACAAATCATCTGGTGAGGAGTTTTGGTCAAACGGGTTAGTTAGTCAGCAGAAGTTCGGATTGATTGCACGTTCGAATTTTAATAGTAATAACTCGTTTCATCTTGGCGACGGATACTTGGTAACTTCTAACGCAAAGGGTAATATATTTAAACTAGACCTACAAACCGGAAATGTTATTTGGAATAAAGACGTCGCAGCAACTGGAAAATCATGGCTTTCTGGAAACTACTTATTCTTTATCTCAAGTGCTAATGACTTGGTGTGTTTAGATATGCATGATGGAAGCGCTATCTGGATTCTGAATCTTAACATGTTTGATGAAGCAGGTAAACTGATCCCTGATTTGTATATATCAAATCCTGTTTTAGCCAATAACCACATATATGTACTTAACAATAAAGGCGAGTTGATAAAGGTTGATGCTGTAACCGGCGCCAAAACACAAGTAATTAAAATAAGTGAATCGGCTTATTTGGGACCAATATTCGCAAATGATCATATGTTCATCGTCACCAATCGTGGTGATTTAGAGATTTTTTGAAAATCACGCGTTATTTCATTTGATCTTGAGCTATAAAGATGATATGATTCGAAAACTGCATATTTTGTGTGAATTATGTCCAGAAGACGGAAGTTTGTTTTAATAAAGTTCGTTATCCTTTTCGTTATAATATTCTCATTTCTCGCCCACCATTACTTCTATCATGAGTTTTGCATAGAAACTAGATACGCATTTGATTTTGGTTCTGGTGCCATTAAGTCAAAAGCAGTAGAGTTCAATGTATGTACCAATAAGATTCATAGAATCTTTGGACAATTTGATAAGCCAATAAAATTCATTCACTGCCTTGTACCATCTGGCAATGGGACACATCATGTGGATGAAAAATGTATAAATAGAGCTCTTATAGAATTCAATAATTTTGAGAGCGAGTATAATATATCCTGCCATAAAAATAAGTGTGCTGGCGTCGCTACAGCATGGGCTAGAAAGGCAGATAATGTTGACCTCATAATCAAATCCCTTGAAAGAAATGGCGTAACAATGAAAGTTCTCTCACAATCCGATGAAGGACTTTATGGCTTTAATGCAGTGCTTAATAGCCCTGATGTTTCAGGACTTGATCCACAAAATGTTGTAGTATGGGATCTTGGAGGCGGAAGCTTCCAATTAACCATGTTGGATGACACAGGCAAAATACACGTCTATCACGGACCGCATGGTGTTGAAAGTTTCGAACGTGAATTGCGCAAAGAATTTAATCTCCCTTCTGATAAACCAATGCCATTCTTCGCCGGTGAAGAGCTTGAAAAAGCACTGGAGTATGCTTATGAAAAATATGGCCGCGCTATTTTGGAAGATAAAGTTATCGCTGCAAAATTAAAAAACAATCCTAAAGTTCAAGTCTACGGAATCGGCAATCCTTTAACTAAAGGGATTAAGAAGCAGATGTACGTACCCCAACACGCAACTTTAGAAGACTTAAAGAATACAGCCTTAATCTTTGAAAATCGTAATGCTGATGATGTATACTGGAATTCTTTCCCAGAGCTCCCATTACATTATGTGAAATCTGCTCAGATATCACTTATTCTAATACATGGAATTATGCAAGGTCTAGGGGTCAAGAAAATAGACATTATAGATACCACTCTCGCCGATTATCTTCTATATGAGAAGGATCTATGGCGTTCAAATGAAGAGAAGTAATACAAATTCCAGTAGGTTACTATAATAATCCAGCAACCTCCAGTGATGCATAACTTAGAATCGCCCTACAACCCGCACGTTTAAATGCTATCAATGATTCTAACATACAACTTTCATAGTCCATAGCGCCCGCAAGTCCGGCAAACTTAAGCATTGCATACTCACCACTTACCTGATAAGCAACTATGGGTAATGTTGAGCTTTGTGTCGCTTGTGCAATTATGTCCAAACACGGCATACCAGGCTTAATTATAAGCATGTCAGCGCTCTCAGATTCATCAAGCTCAATTTCCCGTATTGCCTCTATAGAGTTGCGTATATCCATAAGATATGTGCGCTTATCTAGATATGATCCATCGCTGCGCTTAGATTTTACAGCATCTCTGAATGGACCATAAAATGATGAAGCATATTTGGCTGCATATGACATGATAATAGTATCTTGAAATCCTTCTGATTCCAGCGCTTCGCGTATCATAACCACTCTTCCATCCATCATATCTGAAGGAGCCACCACATCACAACCCGCACGAGCTAGAGTTAATGATTGATTAGTTAGGGCTTCTACCGTCTCATCATTATCTACTTTGCCATTTATCACAATACCATCATGGCCATGGGTTGTGTAAGGATCTAGTGCAACATCAGCCATCACACCGATACCTGGAACCTGCTTCTTTATCTCTCTAATAGCCCTACAAACTATATTATTTTCATCAAATGCTAATGACCCCTTCTCGTCCTTTAGAGAGTTATCAATAGATGCAAAGAGAGATACTAATTTAATACCTGCATCATGACACCTTTTTGCAGTACCGACTGCTTTATCAATAGATAGCCTAGATATTCCAGGCATAGTAGCAACTGGGTCCTCCACGCCCTTGCCATCACAAATAAACATAGGCAGGATAAGATCAGATGGATGCAGTTTGGTTTCTGCTATTAGCTCGCGCACCCAATTAGAAGTTCTTAGTCTGCGCATGCGTACTAGTGGAAAAGTCATAGTTTGCCTCGTAAAGAATAAAGTAAATCAAATGCATATTTAGGGGTGAGCTCATCAAAGTCAATGGATTTGATCTCACTGGCTAACCATTCATTGTTATCATTTACTACACTTACATTCAAGTTCGATGTGGACACATTTTGCAATTCACCTAAAAGCTCTGTTGCGCGTATTATTACATTTTCTGGAATACCAGCTATTTGTGCCACATGTATGCCATATGATTTATCTGCCTTCCCTTTAATAACTTCATGTATAAATATAACTTTTCCATCCCATTCTTTGGCACGCATGGTATAACACACTAACTTTGGTAGAACATTTTCCAAGTCAGTAAGTTCATGGTAATGAGTCGCAAAAAGTGTACGTGCTTTAATATGGTTATGAATGCTTTCTAAGATCGACCAGGCAATAGCAAGACCATCTTTTGTAGAAGTACCACGTCCGATTTCATCTAATATGAGAAAAGAGCGTGCAGTTGCATTATTTAGAATATTTGCAGTCTCAATCATCTCAACCATAAAAGTTGAGTGTCCAGATGAGATATCATCTGCTGCACCGATACGGCTGAAGAGTTTATCTACTACGCCGATATGGGCAGATTTAGCCGGAACGAAACTACCCATCTGCGCCATAATAATAATGATAGCATTTTGTCTCAAATATGTGCTTTTACCTGCCATATTGGGACCGGTTATCAACCATATATTTCCATCTTCTTCCATTGAACAAGTGTTAGGTATGAATGCAGTTTTAGCATAGTGCTCAACAAGCGGATGCCTCCCACCATCTATTACAAAAGAATATGAATCATCAATATTAGGGCGCGTATATTTGTTTTTATGAGCAAGATAAGCTGCGGCTACTGCAACATCAATTGAAGCAATCGCTATAGCTACAGATGCAATTGACTCCGAAAACTCAATAACTTTAGTACATAGACTTGTAAAAATTTCCTGCTCCTCGGTTTTAATATTGCGGTCGCATTCTGTAATATCACGTTCAAGCTCTTGCAATTTAGGCGTTGTAAAGCGAGAACCATTTACCATGGACTGCCTTAATATGAACGAGGGATCGTTAACCTTGGCGAGCTGTCCCGCTGTAACCTCAATAAAAAACCCTAGCATATTGTTATAGCTAATTTTAAGATTGTTTATGCCGGTAGCGTTTCGATATTCATCACGAAGCTGTTCGATAAGCATGTTGGAGTTATCTTTGATTTTGTAAAGATCATCCAGCTTATGAGAAAATCCTAAATTTATATAACGCTGATTTTGCACCTCTAATACCTCAGATATCAGAGCTTTATTGAGATTCTCCAGTAAATCTTCAAAGTTAGCAATTTGGCTAACTGCGATTTTAAGATTTCCATGTAGCTCATTCCCTGAATCCTGTAAGTTATCTACTATCTCAGTTGCCGAAATGAGTCCATCACGAAGGGTGATAAAATCTTTAAAATGAGCACGCTCAATATATATCTTGTTGAGTAAGCGCTCAAAGTCTGGCACTGATTTTAGCAGTTCTCGCATGCGCTCCATTAGCCCTATGTTGCGCATAAAAAATTCTACTGCATCAAGCCGCTTATTAATAGCTATTGGACTGGTAAGTGGAAAAGAGATATGATGAGCAAAAAGGCGGCTACCCATAGGTGTTATTGTTCTATCTAAGATGTGTAGCACTGATTTCTTAGTATCGCCTGAAATAGATTCAGTTATCTCCAAATTGCGTCTAGTCGCAGCATCAATTTCTAAATAGTGAGAGCTGTTTAATTTTCGTGGCTTTTCCAAGCGGGGTTTTGCACCCTTATGAGTATAACTGATATACTCAAGCAGCGCACCAAGAGAGATTGTCTCGCTTTCATCAAGTACACCTAAAGCATCAGTTGAGATGATATTATAGAACTGCTTTACTTTTTCACGCGAGCGAGCCAGAGAAAATAATGCATCCGCACGAAGAGATAGAATAGGCTTATAGATTGCTAAAGCCTGTTTGATTAAATGATCACTAAAAGTTTTATCGGCAAGTATAATTTCTCGGGGTCTTAATCGAGCTAGTTCATTACCTAAAGAACTCTTAGCAATTTTCTGAAGCATTAATCTACCAGTAGTTATATCCGCACAAGCTAAATTTAAGTCATTACCTTGCATGTGGATAGAAACCAAGAATTGCTCTTGCTTACTCTCTAAAAGATTCTCCTCGATAATGGTACCAGGAGTTATTATCCGCACAACTTCTCGCCTAACCACAGATTTTGCCCCGCGTTTCTTTGCTTCTTCCGGGCTTTCTAACTGCTCGCATATAGCAACTTTAAACCCTACTTTAAGAAGTTTAGCAAAATATGGATTGCAACTGTGATAAGGAATGCCACACATAGGTATAGCATCATCTTTTTGCTTACCGCGCTTTGTAAGCACAACATCTAAAACAGGAGCAGCAGTGATTGCATCATCAAAGAAGAGTTCATAAAAATCTCCTAAGCGATAAAACAATAAACAGTCATGATGATCAGCTTTTATATTTAAGTATTGCTGCATCATAGGTGTTAATGTTGCCTGGGTTACCTGATTAAATAAGTCATTCTGTTCTTTCATCTTCATCCACCTTTTACTTTATTACCAGGCAGTATAACAGGGTAAATATCCCAGCGGAAGTCCCTGATGAAAATATTTTTAGATCTACAATCAACCCTGGGATCATACTTTAGTATATTTATCAATCTTTTTAACTGCAAAGCTAAGAGTTACCGGCATCATAGCAATTTTACTTTCGATATCGCGGCATTGATAGTTTCAATATCGCGGTAGCTATACTTGCAATATCGCGGGCACCATGTTATAAAAATAGTTAAATATGTTTGGAACATAATATGCCCTACCATAAGTATAAAAGATGGCAATATGCTACCGTAAATAAATCGCTGCAGTCTCGCAGGGTTATTGTTTTGGCAGGATCACGACAATGTGGAAAGACAACACTTTCCAAAGATTTGTCTTCTACTGACACTATCTATCGCAGCTTGGATGATGTTACACTTTTAGAAGCTGCGATTAGCGACCCACATGGCTTTGTAAGGCATGGTAATGAACTTATGATTATTGATGAAATACAGAAAGCACCAATACTATTGCAAGCTGTTAAGATGGATGTTGACCAAGTACAAGTCCCTGGAAGATTTTTGTTAACAGGATCAGCAAATATATACTCAATACCTGCAGCTAAAGAGTCTTTAGCTGGTCGTATATCTAATATCCGCCTTAGACCCCTAACACAAGGAGAACTCTATGGACAACAACCTCATTTTCTGAAAAAAGCTTTTAATCAAGTCTTTAGAGCACATGAAATAACTTGTGATAAAGATGCA
>CAYWJW010000011.1:0-33536 GCA_964458795.1 uncultured Candidatus Jidaibacter sp.
CTTTAAAAGACCCGTATTTTATAGAACGCAAGCTTTATCCTAATGTGGATTTTTACTCAGGCATTATTTATCGGGCCCTGGGCATTCCATCTCAGATGTTTACAGTAATGTTTGTCATCGGACGTACTGCTGGCTGGGTCGCGCAGTGGAAGGAGATGATTGAGGATCCAAAGCAAAAAATAGGCCGTCCCCGTCAACTTTACACTGGGCATTCGCATAGGAAATATGTGCCGCTCTCCAAGCGCAAATAGCTCGTATAGCTAAAGATATTAAAAAAATTATAACATGGATTGCATAAAATATGCTTCTTATATAGAATAGCAATTGAGAATGATTCGCATTTGCAAGCAGAGAGATATGAAGATATTAAAAGAAGTAAGTTTAGACCTAGATTTTAAGATAACGTTTCCGGAAGATCATTTATTAATGAGAACACTGGTTGACGCGGGATTAATTCCAGATCGTGTTTTTAAAGTTCTTTTTAAATTAACAGGAGGTGTTATGGTTATAGGAGATAGAACACTAAAAGTCGCGCTGGATGAGATTACGGCGGGCCGGATAGTTGTTAATCTAGTTTAACATAAAGAGTGTATTTTATGGCCAATACTCCTGACAAAGTTAAAAAAAAGATTCGTATAGCCTTAATAGGCAATCCTAATACTGGCAAAACTACGCTATTCAACATCCTTACAAACTCCTCTCAACCTACTGGGAACTGGATGGGAGTTACGGTTTCAAAGGAGCTAAACGATTTTAAATGTAGAGACCAAGAAGTCGAAATTGTGGATCTACCAGGCATTTATAACTTATCGCTGGCAAAAAATACTTCTGGAGAGCAACGAATGGTTGCGCACACTCTACTTAGAGAAGATATCGATCTGATAATAAATGTTATTGATTGTGTTAACTTAGAACGCAATTTATACCTTACAAGCCAGCTATTAGATGTTGGCAAACCTATGATTATAGCGCTAAATTTTGCTGATCAATTAGACCCTAAGCAGGTAGAGGCATCGAGAAAAGCGATAAGCAAAGATTTGGACGTACCCACTATTATACTATCTAGCAAAACTTCTGCAGGTATTAGTGAGCTTAAAAAAGCTATATGTAGTCCCAACAAAATTGGTAAAGCTGTTGTCTACCCTGAACTCATTGAAGATGCAATCGAAGGCATTGCAAAGTTTATAGCAAGTTCTAAACTCAGGCGTTTTTTAGCCCTAAAAGTTATCGAAGAAGAAGAATGTGGAGATACTTTTATTGATAATTTAGTTCTTAATAAATCTGATGAATTAGAAAAGAATATTGAAGAAACATATTCTGACAGCGCTGCAATGATAATGATGAGTTCGAGACTTGAATTCATAAGAGAAATGTTGCCTACTGAAGGATTGCCTAATACTGCAAATAAAATAGATGCCGTACTAGATAAACTAGTATTTGGTAAAATAAGCGGAACCTTGATATTCTTCGCAATGGTGTTCCTTATGTTCACCTTTAGTATTAATATAGGCGGAATATTTCAAGACCCTATTGAGCTTCTGGCACGCGCAATTTTCATAGATTTCAGTTCCCACCTACTAACTGCTATACATACCCCTGAAGTTCTGAAGTTAATACTATCTGGTGGCATAGGTGGAGGTATTACTACTGTAGCTGCCTTTATACCTGTTATTGCTGGATTGTTTTTGTTTCTCTCATTTATGGAAGAAAGTGGATATTTGGCTAGGGCTGCTGTCTTAGCCGATGGTATACTTAGGAAGATAGGATTACCCGGCTCTGCTTTTGTTCCACTCATAGTAAGTTTTGGTTGTAATGTACCAGCTATTATGGCTACTCGTATACTACGAAAGCGAGAAGCTCAGATAAAAACAGCGATGATGGCACCTTTTATGTCATGCAGCGCCAGACTCGCTGTATACGCACTTTTTTGCGCTGCTTTTTTTAGAGAAAATGCAGCTATAGTTGTATTCTCTCTTTATATATTAGGCATTATTCTTGCTTTGTTTACGGGCTTTGTACTTGACAAAGCTTTTGGCCGGGACATGAGTCCTAAGTTAATTTTGGAACTTCCTAGATATCAGTTGCCGTCTTTGCGCCACTTATTGAAAAAAACAATGATCCGATTGAATTCTTTTATATTTGGAGCTGGCAAGACCATAGTTATAATATTTGTGCTGGTACAGACATTAAGTGGAATAACTAATAACTGGGAGCTGTATAGTAAATCTCACAATGAATCAGTACTAACGGATATTGGCAAAGCTAGCGCTGTATTATTTAAACCTATGGGACTTGAAGAGGAGCACTGGCCTTTGTCTGTGAGCCTATTAACTGGTATACTTGCAAAAGAGGTGGTTATTGGAACATTAAGCGCTATTTATAACAAAGAAAGTATGTTCGAGTATACTCAAGGAGAGGGTGTAGTCGACACACATAAATCATTTGCTGAAGCTTGGTATGTATTGAAGCAGAACATTATGGGATTTGCTATGATCAAAAACTTTTTTGATCTATCTGAGTATGAATTTCAAAATACTCACACAGCCTCTGATGCTTCTAACAGGTCACTCGTAACCAAGCTACGCGAGAATATACACGGCAACCTTCCTGTTATGGCCTATCTAATCTTTGTTCTTCTATACTTCCCTTGCATTGCAGTTTTTGGAGCCATCAAGCAGGAGATTGGCATGAAATGGGCTATCTTCTCTGCTGTGTGGTCAACTGCGCTCGCATATATTGTAGCAGTTTTGTTTTATCAAATCGCAGTTTTGGTATAAGCTATAGCTAAGACGGTATAAAATTAGCATGGTAACTCTGCGCCTTTTTATACTGTCTTAGCTATATATGAAGAGTTATATCTTTGTGATGAATGAGAAGTGCAGCTCCATCTATAGTTATATCTGCAACTTCTGCATTTAATTTATTACTCGAGCTTTGCATAGCACCTAGTTTAAGCTCTAGTTCTTGCATATCATATTCGAGACCTCTAGATGTAACTACAGCTCTTGGAAAACTCATTATAGCAACTTCTAGGCCAACTCTGCCTTGCAAGCTGAAGCTACCATTTTCAAGGTATAAAATGGTCTCATTATTGTTTAAGATGCTAAGCTTTGGCGCATATGCGTAAAACTTCTTGAGTAACCCTACATTGTGCAAGGTTTGGTCCATCCTTCCACCTATCGCCTGGAACACAATAATTTCGGTTGCACCAAGTTCAATAGCCAGCATTACGCCTTTTTCTAAGTCGTTTGAATCCTGATCTTCTACCTTCATAATAGAAACGCCTAACGATCGAGACCTAGCAAGTATTGCTTCATCCACTGCATCCAAGTCACCTACTAAATACTTTACCCTAATCTTAGAATCTAACAGCCGATAAATAGCCCCATCCAGACAAATTACAGGAAGATTCCTATCAAGCCGGTCTAAATCAGAAATAGGCGCGTCAGCCACAATCTGGATAATCATTATTTTTTCTCGTAGTAATCGCTTATAGAGTCTGGAGGTAACCTTAGAGTCTCATGTTTGGTTAGCAATGGCAATACAACCAAAAAGTGAACAAAGTACCATACGGTGCATATTCGCCCCACAGTCAAATACGGCTCTTCAGGCGGCTTTCCTCCTATATACCCAAGAACTATAAAGGTAATTATAAAGATCGCAAAGAAGAGCTTAAACATAGGTCTATACTGACCACTTCTTACAGAAGACTTATCAAGCCAAGGCAGTGCAAATAAGATCATTATAGCACCGAACATTGCTAAAACACCCCCCAGTTTACTTGGTATAGACCTCAAAATTGCATAATACGGCAAGAAATACCATTCCGGCACAATGTGTAGCGGAGTAACAATTGGGTTGGCTGGTATGTAGTTATCTGGATCTCCTAAGGTATTTGGAGCAAAGAATACAAATGCAAAGTAAATAATGAAGAATACTCCTACTCCTAAGAGGTCCTTAACCGTATAATATGGGTGAAACGGTATAGTATCCTTTTTTGTTTTAACTTCCACTCCACTCGGATTACTAGATCCATGCACGTGAACTGCCCAAACATGGATGATCACAATACCAAGAAGCACAAATGGCAGTAAGAAATGCAGAGCGTAAAAACGGTTAAGCGTGGGGTTATCTACTGTGAATCCGCCCCAGAGCCACACAACAACACTTTCTCCAACTAAGGGAATTGCTGAAAAAAGGTTAGTAATTACCTTAGCACCCCAGAAACTCATTTGTCCCCATGGCAAAACATAGCCCATGAATGCAGTAGCCATCATTACTAAAAATATAATAATTCCGACAAACCACATCATCTCACGCGGCTTTTTGTAAGATCCATAGTATAAGCCACGAGCTATATGGAGATAAATAACGATAAAGAACATCGATGCTCCAACGGAATGTAAGTACCGGAGTAACCATCCATAATTCACATCCCGCATTATACGTTCAACACTATCAAATGCATAATCTATATGAGGCGTATATTGCATAGCCAAAAACAAACCTGTTACGATCTGTATAACCAAGGCAATACCCGCAAGAGATCCAAAATTCCAAGCATAGTTAAGATTCTTTGGAACCTGATATTCACCAAGATGCTTTGTTGCAGAAAAAATTGGCAATCTGAATTCTATCCAATCGACGATTGTTTGAGTAATCCCATTTTTTTTAGAGTTGCTTTTCATCTTTAACCAATCTTAATTTTTGTATCTGTCATGAATGCATATGGTGGAATCGCGAGATTTAGTGGGGCAGGCCCCTTACGTATACGACCAGAACTATCATAATGCGAACCATGGCAGGGGCATAACCACCCATCATAATCCCCTTTATTGGAAATTGGCACACACCCCAAATGTGTGCAAACAGCGACTGCAACCAACCACTGTTCTTTACCTTTTTTTACACGTTCAGCATCAGGTTCTGGATCTCTCAAATCAGCGAGATTAACACTCTGAGCCTCTTCAATTTGTTTTGGGGTTCTGTGCATTATGAAGATTGGTTGCCCGCGCCACATCACCGTGTTAGTTTCGCCTTCCTTTATCTTAGAAATATCAACTTCTGTGCTACCAACAGCCAACACATCAGCACTTGGAGACATCGATTTAACAAAGGGTATTACAGCCGTGATGGCACCCGTACAAGCAACACCTGTTGCCGCCATAACAACAAAATCCCGTCTACTTTCCCCACTTTCAGACAAATGCTCAGTTTTTGGCGCTATATCACTATCTTTTTTATCAGCCATAAAATCAATTTACAATTTAGTAACTGACTCCCGATAATAGATATTACCGTTTTACTGTCAAGAATTGACTTCCACCTTACACTATTTGTGCTACATTGACGTTCAAAATAGGTAGAACGGTATAGAAGATGAAGAGGAGTTTAGAAATTGACTATTTTCAAGAATGTGAAACTGCTATAGTAGACCGCAATGCTAACGAGCTTGAACAAAATCTCCGCAATTTGCGAGGCACTGCACTAGATACCTTACCAACTAACGCTAGCAAAGATACATTGCTGCATTTCTGCGTCTCTGTAGGTAGAACTTCCATGGCAAAAGTAATATTAAGACCCTTCAATACAAGAGTGCGCTATCTAAAAGCAGAAAATAACCGTGGAAATACAGCCCTTGATCAAGCAGTTCAGGAGAACAAGCTTAACTTCATTATACTTTTGGCAGACTATTATGTAGCTAATAACCTTAAATATAAACTAGAAGAATGGTATTCAGAAAAACAAAAATGCTGGTTAGAAGAAACTTTTGGAGCTCATAAACTTGTCAAAGCTGTGCAATCAGGTAAAATAAGCCTCATAAGAGATCCATATTATAGCAAATTTGTTAATTACTATGATGCTAAAGCAAAAACAGCCTTACATTATGCAGTTGAAAACAGTTATCTTGACATCGTTAAGTTACTTTTAGAACTTGGTGCAAATCCTAACATTAGAGCAATTAGTAGGAATGACGGCCCTACTTCTCTGGATTATAATTGCTTTGCTCTTAACAAAGCTAGATTTGATAATAGGATGCTAATGCGATATGATATTAGCAGTTCAGATGCTGTAAAAATCACTAAATTGTTATTTGAGTATGGTGCAGACTGCAGAATATGCGCTGACTTTAACAAATTAAGTGAAGACATAAAAAGGTATTCTCCTGAGAAAGCCAAAGTTTTTGATCAACCATACGATCTTTCATTATGCACTACATTACTGGGAGTGGAGGACTATTGCAATATACCTAAATATTTAGATGTGTTTTTCTCCAAGACTTTAACAGTATCACAAGCAAAGCTTCAGATAAAAAGCATCTTAAAAAACAACTGCCTATCTCTACTTGTTTGCAAGGATGGATTTTTCCCTTCAATTGTTGTCAAAGGAGCAGTTCTTTCTTCTATTTGCAATGTAAGTCTTGAGGCTGTTTCTGAAGTCCTTTCGATTGGAGACACTATAGAAAAACCTTTAAGACCGGCTTTGACTGACATAGCAGATAAAATTTATAGAAAAATAAGCGAAACTTCTCGGCAAAGCAATCAGATGGATATAGCTACTCTTGGAGTATAATTCCTTATAGCATGGAAATATTACTCTCTTCTTTTTAGTGAGTAATATAGCAAAGTAGTCCCAAATATGGCTGAAAGTAAAGATCCTATAATAACAGCACTTCTCATAGAATAATAAGCACAGCCACTTTCAAATGTAAGCCCGCCAATAAACAAGCTTAAGGTAAACCCTATTCCTCCTAATATGGAGATCGAGTAAAATCTAAGCCAAGTAGTACCTTGTGGCAAACTGCTTTTTAAGTACCTCACAGCACCATAAGCAAAACATGATATGCCTAATTGCTTGCCAATAAATAATCCAAAGATTATCCCAAAGCTAATATTTGAACAAGCATTGCTAAATGTAAAGTACTCCATTTTTATACCTGCATTAATAAAAATAAATAATGGTAGTATTAAATAATGTACAAATGGCTGTAATTTCTTATCCAGCTTCTGAAAAGACATATTTACATCTTCTCCTATTTGTACTGGGATTGTTAGGGCTAATATTACTCCTGCTAGAGTTCCATGTATACCAGCCTCAACCATAGCTACCCATAAAAGAGCACCAATACTTAAATAATATGAAGAACCCTTAATATTAAAATAGTTAAAGATCATTAGTAAGCATAACAACAATATTGATATACTAAAGGCAAATATACTAAGTGATTTTGTATAAAAAATAGCTAATACAATTAAAGCTAAAGCATCGTCAATGAGCGAGAAACTGATAACAAACGCTCGCAACTTACTGGATATATGCCGACCAAAAAATGCAAGAATTCCTAATATGAATGCTGTATCGGAAGCAATAGGAATTGCCCATCCTTTATCGGTCGATTGATTAAAATTGAAAATAATGTAAATTATGGCCGGTACGACAAAGCCCCCTATAGCAGCAATGGTAGGAAATATTAATGTTTTCTTATCCTGATATTCACCGAGAATTAAGTGATATTTTAATTCTAACCCAATTAATAGGAAGAAGAATGTCATGAGCCCATCATTTACAAAACTTATCAAAGTAGCTTCGTACACAATATCTCCTATTCTTAAGGACATTGGATAAGATACGAATTGTTCATAATAACCAGAAAATGGTTCAATATTACAAATAGATATCGCGCATATAAAACTGATTATCATCAATAGGCTGGAAAATACTTCAGACTTTATAAATGCTAAGTTGCTAACCTTAGTATTCACAATATTTTTCTCTCATTTTCAGAAGTATTGTTTTAACTTATATAAACAAACTCTTTCTTACATGGAAACACAACTGGTGAATTATTTCAATGAGTGATTGATACCCCTTTAACAAGACTTATAATAATTGTATTACTTGAGATATGGCTCCCCGGGCCGGACTCGAACCAGCGACCGAGCGGTTAACAGCCGCTTGCTCTACCACTGAGCTACCGGGGAAAACATTGCGTATCTTATACCATAACTATTTGTAAAAGCCAGAAAATTTTTCACTTTCCTTAACCTTTGGCTCACATGTTAAAAACCTGTAGTAACTTGTTAATAACTATCCAATATATTGTGTTAATAACTTTTTACACACATATGATCACAAACAATTAACAACTTACCAACATGTAAATAATAAAATTGCGCAACATTGTTAATATGTTAATAACTTTCTATTAAAAAGGATTTACCATATATATAAGCTGATATAGTTTGTTTATAACATGTGCATAAACTGTGGTTAACTAGTAATTAACATATTAACAACACATAATAATAAATAAAAAAGAATATAAGATTTATAGTTTTATTTTAAGATGAATAAGCCTTTACTTGATAAGCTAAACCTCAAACCAAACAGCAGGACTCCTATTTGGATAATGCGGCAAGCTGGTAGGTACTTGCCTGAATATCTTGAGGTAAGACAAAAATTTAAGAGTTTTGTAGATTTCTGTTTGACTCCGGATGCGGCAGCAATGGTTACACTTCAACCTCTTAAGAGATTTCAGCTAGATGCAGCTATAATATTCTCAGATATTTTATTGATTCCAAAAGCTTTGGGTATGAAAGTTGAATTTCTAGCATCACATGGCCCTAAACTTGAATCAATCCAAAGTTTGAGAGATATAAAAAAACTAACAAAACCAAATTTGGTAATCTTTGAAAAAGTAGGTCAGGCTATCAAATTAGTTAAAGAGGAGATGGATCGTGATTTTAAGGATAAAACACTAATAGGATTTGCTGGTGCACCATTTACGATTGCAGCCTACATGATTGAAGGAAGTGGAAGTAAAGATTTCGCAAAGGTAAGAGAGTTTGCTGTACAAAATCCGAATGAGTTTGCAGAACTTATAGACATTATTGTTTCCGCTACAATAGAGTATATCAAAGTACAGATAAAAAATGGTGCTGAAGTCATAAAGATTTTTGATTCATGGGCAGGAAGTGTACCTAATTATGAATTTAAAAGTCACGTAGTTATGCCGATTACAAGAATTGTTGATAGCATTAAGGCAGATTTTCCCGATGTTCCGTGTATAGTATTTGCTAGAAAGGCAGGTAGTAACTTAAAAGCATTTAAAACTAAAACAAATATAGACGCATATGCAATCGATCAGTATACTGATTTAACCTGGGCGTTTAAAAATTTGGCAAACCATGGAAGTGATGTAGTATTGCAGGGAAACCTCGATAATATAGTGCTTGCTTATGGTAATAATGGGCAGATATCAAACCATGTGAACAGAATTTTTACTAAAGCTCAAGGAAGGCATTTAATCTTTAATTTAGGGCACGGTATATTACCACAAACGCCAATAGACAATGTTAAACACTTGGTGGATATGGTAGTGAATATGAGTAATGAAAGAGCAGATAAAGAACATTGAGATTACTAACGACAATGCTGAAGAAGTAGGGCAAGGTAGTAAAATGCCATGCAATGTTGATGCGGAAAAAGCAGTATTGGGCTCGTTCCTCAATAATAATGAGAATCTCAACAAAGTTGGAGATTTCCTGCGCCCTGAGAATTTTTACGTTCCACTTCATGCCAAAATATATGATACAATAATCAGGTTCTATGAGAGGGGCTTAATAGCAAGTCCTGTTACTCTTAAAAATTATTTTGATAGTGATGACTCTCTTAGTGATCTTAAAGTATCCAGTCTTGAATATCTTATAAAACTCTCAGCTAATGCAGCTTCAGTTATAAATCTATTGCCATATGCGAAAGACATATACGAAACGTCTCTGAGACGAAATCTAATCAAGATCGGCGAAGAAGTTGTTGTCGATGCACATTCTCATGATGCAGATACAAGTGCTACAGATTTGATAGAGCATGCAGAACAAAAATTGTTTTCTTTAGCTTCAGACGGGTCGTCAGACTCTGGATTTGTAGGAATTAAAGCCAGCGTAGTTGAGAGTATAAAGAGAATTGATATAGCTCGCAAACGTGGTGGAGATGTCAATGGGATTACCACTGGATTTATAGACCTAGATAAACTGCTTGGAGGAATGCAAAGCTCTGATTTATTAATCTTAGCTGCAAGGCCATCGATGGGTAAAACGGCACTTGCAATTAATATGGCACTTAATGCGGCTGCAGATTTCTGTAAGGCTAAACATGTTAAAGATAGAAAGTCGGTTGGAGTATTCTCGCTAGAGATGTCCGCTGAGCAAATTGCTAATCGTCTTCTATCCATAAAGACTGGTATAGATGGAAGTCGTATTAGAATTGGAAATATAACTAAACAGGAATTTAATATTTTGCTCAAGCAGAGCGATCAGCTGTCAGAGCTTCCGATTTTTATAGATGATACCCCAGCAATTACAATTTCAGCTCTTAGAACGCGCGCAAGGCGTCTTAAACGCCAACATAATCTTGGAGCTATAGTCATAGATTATCTACAGCTTATACGCGGCAGTAGCAAGATGAGTGAATCTAATCGTGTACAAGAAATTGGCGAAATAAGTCAAGGATTAAAGGCAATTGCTAAGGAGCTTGATATACCAGTGCTTGCTCTTTCGCAGCTTTCACGTGCTGTAGAAAGTCGAGATGATAAACGTCCTCAACTTTCAGATCTACGTGAAAGCGGCAATATAGAGCAAGATGCTGATGTAGTTATGTTTATTTACCGAGAAGAATACTATCTATCTCGCAAAATGCCACAGATGCATGAGGCAGAAAAATATGCAAAGTGGCAGGCTGAAATGGAGAGTTATAAGGGAATAACTGAGATTTTGATAGCCAAGCAAAGAAATGGTCCTATCGGTAACGTATCAATCCGTTATGATACTAGAACTACAGGATTCACAAATTTGGATATAACAGATAACCCGGATTGATCATCTTGAAGTTTGCTATAGCTATTTTATACTGACTTAGCTATATTCTGTGAACCCCACAGACGTCGGCGTTATTACTATAGGCCCTTTATGTTAAAGGTGGGCGCCATTTTACCAGCTCGATGAGTCTAGTAAGGGACAGCTCCCTATAATATCTTATCGGCCCCGGTTAATTAAACTCCTGACTCGTTCTGCAGAGTCCACAACTATATTCTACCTCTTTTCTATGCGGTTTGCAAGGTGATCTATATAATCAGAGATCTGATAGATGGTGTCATTAAAGGCTTTTTTAACTGCAGTTGCTTCCTCTTTTGTGTTATTCTCAGATTCTGCAGTTTTATCTAGTATATCAATCTGCTCTTCTATCATAAGTCCTGCAATCAAGGCTAGCTTAAGGTCTGAGGTATTAAAGAAATTAGCAGAAAGATCTTCTAACCTTTGATTATAACGAGCTGCAAGAAGCTCTATCTTTTCCACATCATCGCAGTCTAAAGATATGCTAGTATTTCTGAACTTTAAATTTACTAGTGTCATCAACTAACCAATCTTTTGAGTTTAGATAAACTTATGTGAACATCACTAAGTATTTCCTGTTGCGGAGGTTGGGCCACCAAGGGCGCATGCGCATGAGGGAGATTTGTGGAGGCGGACTCAAATAGAGGTATATCAGGCTCAAGGTTTTTCTGGAGTGAAGTATCAGAAATCTTTTTAAGCTCACTTTTCAATTTAACAACCTCAGCTTTGAGTTTAGTGTTTTCTGATTCTAGATACGAAAGTTTTCTTTCAACAACATCCTCCAGATGCTTTAAAGCTTTCTCCAATATATCTCGTGCTTTTGGGGTGTTCATATTATAACAAAAATAAATCACAAGCTCAAAATATTCTATAATGTAATTCTATTCAATAAAATTAATAAAATTTCTTAATCAAAACATAACTTTTATCAATTCAGCATTAGTGGTTTTACTCGTGTTTATGACCTCATACCTATCTATAAAACCGCATGAGAAGTTAGAACCTACCTTTAATCTTGTTTTGGTAGATTTATGTAATAAGCTTATATTGCCTTTCGCCACTACATATCGTACGAGCCTATCTGGCCCTTTATCAGCACCTTTATTAATATAGCTTCTTCCAGGCTTTATAACTAATCTCCTTACCACAAAGTGGCCACTTCTTAAAAGCACGTTATAGTGCCCCCAGGGACGGTGTACAGAAGCATCTGATAAGAATTTCGTTCTATGGTTAGAAGTAAGACTACTTATTATCTTTTTAACATCCTGAGAGTGGCTGGTGTCCAAAACTAGTACGGCGTCTTCAGAATCAACTATTGTGACGTTCTCCAAATTCACTGCAGCAATCATTCGGTCTTTGCTATTAGAATAAATTTGTACATTATGGTTATTAATAGAAACGCAAGAATCCGCTTTAATAACATTGCCATCACTATCTTTCTTTTGTACAGAATATACGCTACCCCATGAACCAACGTCCGACCAGCCAATTCTAGTGTTAATCAATGCTGAGTTATTGGTTTTTTCTATTAATTCATACTCAAGAGCGCTGCTAGGGCAACTCTCAAATTTCTTGTGATCTATATAGGTTATTGCATAATTAGATCCATGACTAATTAATCTGTGACTCTCACTTAGAGCTGCTCGGCAAGTCTCTAATATTTCTGGAGAATACTCTTTCATCTCATCCATGAACAGCTTAATAGGAAGGGCAGATATGCCGGAGTTCCACTGATATCCAGATTTAATACAAGCTATTGCTTCAAGTTCGGATGGCTTCTCAATAAATTTCTCGATTTTGCAGATGTTAGTTCCAAGTGCGGTTTTATCTATTAGTTCTCCAGCTTTTATATAGCCATACCCGATTTCAGGATATAGTGGTTTTGAACCGAACAGCACAAATTTATTATTTTTAAGAGCGAGCTTTGCAGCATTTACTAGTAACTTACGGAAGCGAATTGGGTGAGTTATTTCATGATCTGAAGCGAGTACCAGCATAACGGCATTCTTATCGCGGTTGTGTATATGCAGAGCCGCTAAGGAAATTGCTGGAGCTGTACCTTTTGCTTGTGGCTCAAGAATAATTTCAGCAGATTTTACACCTATCTCTGCCAGCTGTTCTTCAACTAGGTATCTTTGATTATGGTTGGTTAAAATATAAGGAAGATTAACTTCAGGTAGGTTCTTTATTCTATTTACTGTATTCTGTAGTAAGCTAGTCGCAGATGAAAAGCCTATGAACTGTTTTGGCATATTACTTCTAGAGATAGGCCATAATCTTGTTCCGTGCCCACCACAAAGAATTACTGGGTATATCATAGGAAGCCACTTACCGTTACATTGTTCTCGAATCTATTAAGATACATAGATTTATTTGAAAAATGAAGTCTTTTAAAATTTTTTGAGCATGCTACTCGACGCTAGATAAATAAGTATGTAAAGGGTGCAAAAATATTTTCACCAGGGACTTCCATAAGCAATTTTGGTCATATATACTAATAAATATAAGATAGAAGAAGTATGTTTAAACCCCTGAAAAACCTGTTATCTTGAGTCCTGCCCTCGTTGAGAATTAAAGAGATGCTGAAATAAATTCAGCATGATAAAAGCTTCAAGGCCAGATAAACCTCTGTTTTCACCTGTTATTTAAAAATAAAGCTTAGGAAAAATGCGGCTTTCACCTGTTTTAACAGGTGAAATATTTTTTTGAGAAGTGCTTCCATAACTCAAAATGCTCAGGTATTCTAAGGCTATAAGATAGGAGAAGTATGTAGTTACAAATCTTATTAATAAAGTTGCAATAATCGTTTTAGAATCTCTTAAGTAAGAGATCTTATGCTTATCTGCAAGACAATGTAGATTGTTATCTGAAGGGTATTTATATGGCTGTTCGTTTTCGTCAATTTATTAGCTTCCCGATTGTTTTTGCTACAGCAGGATCGATGTATGGTTATTTAGCTCCTAATGGAGGTATAGGTACCGGTATTATTGGCGCGGTTATTGGATTACCATTAGGGTTTTTAAACGCGCTTATGCTTAATACAGCTAATGTTATATCTTATAATTCTAAATTAGGATATACCTTCGGTTTATTAGGTAGTGCCATGGTTGGAATGAGAACCTATAATGAATTAAATCATAATATAGGGCATGAGATAATTCAGCGCTACGAAAATAGTGATAACATTTCTAGGGTTTTTGGTAGCTTAATTCCGGCCGGAGTGATGGCAACATTAGGGTACTCTTTTGGCAAAGTTATAGGGTCTTCCTTTGGGAATGTACTTGGTATTTAAGATAGTTACTTGGTGCTTTCACTAAAGCTTTTGGCCAGATCTAGTAGTTTTTGTCGCAAAAAAGGATCCTTTATGCGAGCGAAATAATGTATAAGGTCGCGCAGCTGGTGCTTACCCTTCTCTGTACTTGCGTAGTCATGCTGTTCTTCTGAAGCGTGAAGAGCCATTGTTGTATCAGGAAAGTTATAATTGTCCGAACTTGGTGAAAAGAAATATGATAAATCGGCTTGTAATATATTAGCAAGAGCAAACAGATTAGAGGAGCTAACTCTATTAGAACCGCGTTCATACTTCTGGATTTGTTGAAATTTCACACCTATTGCATTAGCAAGCTGTTGTTGAGTTAATCCAAGCTCAAGCCTGCGCTGCTTTAGTCTCGCGCCTACCTCTAGGTCAACTGGACCAGCCTTGCGATTCATTTAGCCCTCTTTTTAAACATTGGTATGATTTTTAGAGCCAAATTTGAGAAGAGGCAAACAAAAAAACATATTGAAATCAACAAAATTTGATTATCCCTGAAAATGGTATAGCTTGGTTCATTTTTCTTTGGAATATGCACATCTAAGAAAGCGCGGGTATTTAGATCTATTTTCTCCAGAATCTTGCCATATGGAGAGATAATGGCGCTAACTCCAGTATTAGCAACTCTTATCAGAGGCATGCCATATTCTGCGGCGCTAAACCTAGCCATTGCTAGATGTTGATAAGGTCCTGAACTTATGCCGAACCAAGCATCATTGGTTACATTGAGTAACCAGCTATAGCGCGTTAGATCTTGACTAATAGGAAAAATAGCTTCGTAACAAATTAGGGGATAATAGTTAAGTGCTAATTCATCTGAATGAGCTCCTGTATATATATTGCCGGGAGTAAATTCTCCGACTCCATATGCGATTTTATCCACAAATGCCAAGATTTTTCGAAGTGGCACATACTCTCCAAAAGGTACAAGAGTATACTTGTCATAAGTCGAGACGATCTTAGCATCGCTACTTATCGCTATAATAGAGTTGTATATATGTCTATCGTCGTCAATACGGTCGACACCAGTAATTAGATATCCATTCTTTGGAGCTATAGTACTTAGTGTATATAACTCAATGTCATCGTCATGAAAAAGGTAAGGATAGGCCGCTTCCGGCCATATAACAGCTTTTAGGTCGGAGGGATTGTTAATAAGGGAAAGCTCAGCAAGTGTTGTAAAAGCTTCTAGCTGACGTACTGGATTACCTAAATGATGTTCTGATAGGTTTGGCTGCACTATCCTGATTTTTTCTGGCCAAAATTCGATGGGCTTAGACCCATAATGTTGCTCGAGTAAGATGACGCCTAATGTAAAGAGTGTATAGATTGAGATAATTAGAAACAGCTTTCTGGTAAAAAGTAAGGTTGATAATAACACTATCAATAATGAACTTAGATGCACACCCAAGAACGGAGCTAAGTAAATTGTATAGTTATTGGACGCCAAACTGTATCCCATAAAATTCCATGGAAACGGTACTGGTACATATCCGCGAATATATTCAATGAACACCCAAGTGAAAGAAAAGCTGAAGTAAAACCATATACGGGTGGTGCCACAGAAGTTCGCGATGAGACACACAATGCCAGTATATATTCCTAAGAGAGCTGGTATTAAAACTATAACAAAAGGCATTAGCCACAGGAAATTTCCGACATTTGATGTCAATGCTATACCAATCCAATAAAGAGAGCTTATAAAGTGAAAGAAACCAAAAACAAGTCCACTAAAAAAGGCTTGCTTTGCTGATTTGCGGTAAACATTATCAAGCAATATGAGGAAAGCAGGTAATAGGAAAATTGACAAACCAAAGGGCTCAAAGGCAAGAGTGGCCATCAGGCCTGCTGTTGCTAGTCTAAAGGTCTTATATGATAAGGGATTGATCATGTAAACTATGGGCTCTTTTTATACTATTTAGACTTTGTCATTATATCGATCAGTTTGCTTACCTGCATCACTGGGTTCTATATTGCTTGTTGGTTCGGGAGTATCTGTTGTAATTGCCTTCTCTTCTTCTGTTTCTGGGCTATTATATAGAGATCCAACTAAGACTTCTTCTTTAAGCACATTAATCATAATGGAGCGGTTGGATATGATGGAGTCTTTAGTAAGTTTGTTGCTATAGGCATAAGAGAATATAGCAATAGTTGTGAGCAGAATAAGAGTTATGGCCAAGTAAAATACAAACTTGGCCCTATCTAAGAGTGCCTTATGCCCAGCTTTTATATTTTTGTATTCTTGGATTTCCTGAGTAAATTCGGTATCCTCAGCCGTATTTTTTGAAAATAATTTAAACATGCCCTTTAAAGTATTTAATTTACCAAACAAACTCTGTATTATGTAGTTACAAAATTCAACGATAGTTTATGTCAAAAAAGTTAATACAGCAATACATCTGTCAGCAATGTGGTGCTATTCATAATAAATGGAATGGTAAGTGCACTGATTGTAGCGCCTGGAACAGCTTAATAGAGGAGGTTGTTACAAAAAGTAAAAATTTAATAGAAAAAAGAGCTGCCAATAACATAGAGATTAGAGAGCTAGATGACAATGTATGTGAGGTTGAACGTGTTAGTACAAAGATCGGAGAGTTTGACCGAGTTTTAGGAGGTGGTTTAGTTGAAGGAGCAGCAATACTTCTTGGTGGCGATCCAGGTATTGGCAAGTCTACTTTGGTGTTGCAGATATTATCACGTTTGTGCGAACAAGACTTGGAGGTTCTATACTTAAGTGGAGAGGAGTCATTTCAACAGATAAAACTACGCGCAGCTCGGATAGGTGTTGCCCAGAAGGGAATTAAGATATCCTGCCTTACCTCACTGCAGGAAATTAAGGCAAGTATTGACCAAGTGGAAGGACTTAACTTTATTGTTATTGACTCAATACAGACTATATATGATGAGCACATTGAATCATCTCCTGGGAGTGTAAGCCAGGTCAAAGCATGTGCGTTTGAATTGATTAGGATGGCTAAGCAAAAAGGCTTCACGATTCTGTTCATAGGGCATGTTACGAAGGAAGGGTCCATAGCTGGTCCTAAGGTTCTTGAGCACATGGTTGACACAGTTCTTTATTTTGAAGGGGATCGAGGCATGCAATATCGTATGATCAGAGCCATTAAAAATCGTTTCGGGCCAGCAAATGAAATCGCGGTCTTTGAGATGAGCGATCATGGTCTGTCTGAGGTTAGCAATCCATCTAAGTATTTCTTACCAACTTCCATGCAAGAAACAAGCGGCTCTTGTATTTTTGCAAATATTGAAGGCACTAGGCCCCTGCTGCTTGAAGTGCAGGCGTTATGCGTCCCTTCGTATCTCCCAAGTCCTAGAAGGGCGGTGGTTGGATGGGATAGTAATCGCTTAGCAATGCTTATTGCAGTATTGAACTCTAGGTTAAATATCAATATTTTGGATAAAGAAGTCTATCTAAATATGGTTGGCGGCCTCAAAGTAAGCGAGCCAGCTGCTGATCTAGCTGTTGTAGCTTCATTGATTTCAGCGAGCAAAAATATATCAGTTAATAGAGATTATGTATTTTTTGGCGAAGTGGGGCTCTCTGGTGAGGTTAGATCGGTATCACAAACAGAGGCGAGGCTCGTAGAAGCTTATAAGTTAGGGTTCAAGTATGCAGTAATGCCAAAAATTGATAAAAACTTCTCTTGTAAGATTGAGATAATACATGTAAATCACATTAAGGATTTATTAAAACTATTATAGCAGGTATGCGTATGGATTTCGCTGGATTTACCTACCTTGACTATGCAGTCTTAGCAATTTTGATATTATCAACACTATTTGCATTCATTAGAGGCTTTATTGGGTCGTTTTTATCGTTGGCTGGGTGGATTATCGCAATATATCTATCTTATACTTTGTTTCCATCTATAAAGCCGCTGCTCGAAGAGAAACTCAAGAACCCTATAGTTATTATTGTTATTGGTCATGCTGGGCTGTTGATAGGTTTCTTGGTAATATTTGGAATCCTAAACATTTTAGCCACCAGTGTAGTCAAAGGGATGACTTCAGGTATATTGGACCGAAGCCTAGGAGCTGCCTTTGGCGTAATAAGAGGAGGCATAATAGTTTCTTTTGTATTTCTTCTCATCTCTACAAGTATTGGTATTTTCAATGGGGTTGATAATGACAGTATGTCTAAAGAGGAACCAATGCCAAAGTGGCTTAGTAACTCCAGAAGCTTTCCCTTCATGAAAGAAGGTGGACAAATATTGGCAAGTTTTATCCCAGATTCCTTCTACGAACGTTTTGAGAATATGTATAACGATATCAGCCGCAAAAGTATGGATGACAGATTTGTGGAAAATAGCATGCAGAAGCTTAGAAAAAGCCTAAGTCCTCAAGAAGTTAAGATTATTGACAGTAAACTAGAAGAGACTGCGCTAACGCAGTCTTCCGAAGAAGCTAAGTATAATGGATTAAAAGAGCTCGTTAATGCCTATGAAAACAGCAAAGTTGACAAAGACATTAGTGGCAAGAAATTAATATCTAGCGATGAACTATCACGCTTGAGAAAGATTCTAGCTAATAAGCAAACAGAGCTTAAAAGTGTTCAGCTAACCACCGAGTAAACAGTCGACTAAATAAATAGATTATCTTCCTATTGTTGAGATATAAGTGCATCTACAAATTCTTTAGGGTTGAAGTTATCCAAGTCTTCTATCGATTCTCCTACTCCTATAGCAAGTATTGGTATGTCGAATTTTTGAGCTATGCTCACCAATATACCGCCCTTTGCGGTGCCGTCTAATTTAGTGATTATTATTCCATTTAATGACACAGTTTTGGAGAAGATGTCTACTTGTGAGATCGCATTTTGCCCGGTGGTGGCATCTATTACCAACACGCAATCATGTGGGGCATCTTCATCAAGCTTCTTAAGTACTCGTATAATCTTCCCAAGCTCGTCCATCAGGTTTTGTTTGTTATGTAGTCTGCCTGCAGTATCGACAATCAACACATCGTAATTCTCTTCTATAGATCGCGCCATTGCACTATAGGCTACACTAGCAGGGTCAGAGTTATGCTCTCCACTTATGAATTCTGCACCAGACCTCTGGGCCCATATTTTGAGTTGGTCAGTTGCAGCGGCCCTAAAAGTATCACACGCAGCTAACATAACTTTTTTTCCGGATGCTGTGAGCTTATGAGCAATTTTGCCGGCAGTAGTTGTTTTACCATTGCCATTAACGCCACAAAGCAATAACACATGCGGTTTTTTATTGAACTCAAGCACTTTTGCTTTTGCAGTTAAAACCGGCAATATATTTGCGCACATAATCTCTTTAATATCGGAAGCATTTGCTTCTTGATCAAGTTTTAGGCGAGAAAGATCAGATATAATTTTCTCTGTAGTTGCGACCCCCAAATCTGCTAGCAATAAGGACTCTTCAAGTTCATGTAGCATTGCTTTATCAATTTTCCTGCGAGCTGTAAGTCCTATGCTGCTCGTAATTGTGGAGGCAGTTTTTGATAAACCTGCTTTAACTCTCTGAAACCACTTCATTTTTTAAATCTCAAAAATTGCTTCAGCTTCAACAGCGGCGCCAAAGGGTAATTGTTCAACTCCAATTGCAGATCTAGCATGCTCCCCTTTCTGACCAAATGCTATAAGCATAAGTTCCGAAATCGCATTGGCTATAATAGGCTGATCAGTGAATGTATGATTGCAGTTTACAAATACTGCGAGTTTGACACAGCGCTTGATTTTATCCAAATTGCCACCACATGCTGCTGCTGCTTGGTATAAAATATTTAGACCAACAATTTCTGCAATTCTCTTGCCACGCTCAACATCGCAGTCTTTACCTAGTTGTCCTACATGTTCTCGGATATCGCCAAAGCCCAAGGGTAACTGACCGGAAATATATATGGTATTTCCGGAGATGACATATGGCTTAAACTTGCCGATTGGAGGAGGAAGAATAGGCAGTTTAAAGCCAGCTTCTGTTAATTTTTGCAATACATTTGACATAATAAATTTCCTAAACTTTACTAAGGGTTAGTTTAACGGTTACATCATTTACTTCAATAGACATCTGTGGCACGTCTGCTTTTGTATGGAGATCACCAATACTAGTCGCAAGCGTTTGCGCTATTATATACTGCTGCCACTTTAAAACCGAGGCACTAATATCTCCATTACTTTGGTCGATGGAAATCTTTATTTTATCAGTAATGTCTAGTCCCAGTTCTTTACGTGCTTGCTGGACTCCGCGCACAATGTCACGTGCTATACCTTCTAGCTTTAGTTCTTCATTCACCTGTGTATCGAGCCATACTAAGCCATCACCTGAGGCAAGCGGGGCTATAGATCCAATGAAGTTACTCTTTGGCTCTACAAGCATTGCATATTCATTGTCATTTAGGGTCTCACCTGCGATCTCTATAGTAGTGCCATTTAACTCCCAAAGATTTTGTTTTTGCGCGGCGATTATGTCCTTAACTTTGCTTGGCAAACGCTTACCTAAGACCTGGAAATTTATCTGCAATTTATAATTAGCAAATTCAGTGATCTTAGACTCATCTAGGTTAACCCAGTCCTTAACATTGATTTCATCTAGCACCAACTGCTTTAGTTCATCATCAAAAGCATCGCTCGAAACTCCTATGAAGGTTACCTTCTGCAGAGGTTGGCGCACGCGAATCCCTGTGTCATTGCGCAGTGAAAGTGCTGCAGTACATGCATCTCTCACGCGCTCCATTTGTTTTATCAGGCTATAGTTGATCTCATATCTATCTTCTGGAAACATTTCTAAGTGTACGGAACTCTTGGCACGAGTTAGTCCGAGATAGATTTCTTCCAAAATTAGCGGCATAAGTGGAGCAGCAGCTTTACATACTACAATCAATACAGAATACAGAGTATTATAGGCCGATATCTTATCCTGATCTTTCTCGGATTTCCAAAAACGTTCACGAGACCGTCTGATGTACCAATTGTTTAGGGTTTCAAAAAACACCTCTAAGGCCTTACAAGCAGTAATGCTGTCATAGACCTCCAATGACTTTTTAACTTCAGCTACAACTGCAAAGCATTTGGAAAGTATATAGCGGTCCAGCACGTAATTGGAACTGAGATCAAACTTAGCTTCAACCCCATCAGCATTGGCGTAAAGCGTGAAGAAATTATACGCATTCCAAATTGGCCGAATTGCAAGTCGTAGAGCATCTTTGATGCCTTTAGAATCTTTATCCATCACTAGTTCTTGGCCGCGCATTACTGGAGATGATGCCATAAACCAACGAAGTGCATCAGAACCTATTTCATTAAATACGCCTAGCGGATCCGGATAATTCTTTAGGCGCTTAGAGAGCTTTTGTCCGTCGCTACCTAAGAGCACTCCATGGCATTCGCAGTTGAGAAATGGTGGTTTATCAAAAAGTGCAGTTGAGAGTACCACAAGAGTGTAAAACCAACCACGAGTCTGTGCCTGATATTCTACTATGAAGTCTGCTGGGAAATTCTTTTCAAACCAGTCCTTGTTCTCAAATGGATAGTGTGCTTGCGCATAGGGCATCGACCCGCTCTCAAACCAGCAGTCCAGAACATCAGTTACTCTACGCATCATCGACTTTCCGGTAGGGTCTTTCGGATTAGGTCTAACAAGAGTATCAATAAATGGACGATGTAAGTCCTTTACCTTAACTCCAAAAGCTTCTTCAAGCTCTTTAATCGATCCATAGACCTCAATATGCGGATATTGAGGATCATCGCTTCTCCATATAGGTATAGGACAGCCCCAATATCTATTACGTGATATGGACCAATCACGAGCATTCTCTAGCCATTTACCAAACATGCCATCTTTTATATGAGAAGGAATCCAGTTTATTTTCTGGTTATTTGCTACCATTTTATCTTTTATATCCGTAACTTTTACATACCATGATGGCAGGGCCTTATATATAAGTGGAGTGTCGGTACGCCAACAGTGTGGGTAGTTATGTACATACTGCTCAGTTTTAATAAGAAGGCCAAGGTCTTTTAATTTTTTGGCAATCGGATCATTAGCTTCAAATACCTGTAAGCCTTCATAATCAGTTACTGGATATGTAAACCTACCTGCGCTATCAACTGGGCAAACAGTTTCAATGTTATTTGCTTTACATAAGATCTGGTCGTCTTCACCAAATCCCGGTGCCATATGCACGATACCAGTTCCATCCTCTATGGTGACAAAATCGCCTGCGAAAACTCTGAAAGAATTAGCATGATCCTCGAAATAGTTAAACAGAGGATGATAAGAGAGGCCTGCCAGTTCAGAACCCTTAATACTGCCAACTGTATGGCCTCCAATCTCATGCTCGTATTTATGTAAGAGTGCCGAGGCGATGATTAATGTCTGTCCGTCCTTTTCTACAATTGAGTATTCAATGTCCGCGCCGACCGCAGCCGCTAAGTTGCTGGGTAGTGTCCAAGGAGTTGTAGTCCAAACAAGAAGGAAGCAATCTTGGTTATGACCCTTTATAGGCTCGGTTAATTTGAACTTTACGGTGAGAGCCTTGCTGACTTTTTCACGATAAGAATTATCCATCCTGGTTTCGAAATCAGAAACTGGAGTCTCACACGCCCAAGAATAAGGCATGACCCTATATGATTCATAAACCAATCCTTTTTTATAGAGTTCTTTAAAAGCCCAAAGGACGCTTTCCATGTAGTTGATGTCCATGGTTTTATAGTCATTCTCGAAATCCACCCATCTAGCTTGGCGATTTACATATGATACCCACTCGCCTGTATATTTAAGTACAGAATTGCGGCAGAACTCATTGAATTTATCTATACCATACTTTTCAATTGCAACCTTACCGGAAATACTTAGCTCTTTTTCAGCTTCCATTTCTGCTGGCAACCCATGACAGTCCCAACCGAATCTGCGCTCTACTTTTTTGCCAAGTTGAGTTTGGAAGCGCGCATATATATCTTTAACATATCCTGTAAGAAGATGACCATAGTGTGGCAATCCGTTAGCAAAAGGAGGGCCATCATAAAAGTTGAATGATGTATCTCCGCGGACAGACTTTTTAAAAGTACCATCTTGTTGCCAGAACGCAATGATCCCTTCCTCAATTCCTGGGAAGTTAGGAGTTGCTGAAGTTTTAGGATATATGTTGTTCTCTGACATTTTGGTACCTGTGTTAAAGTATGTGATATTATAGCGAAGTGTAGGATTTTCTCAATTGGTATTGTTATTATTGCCATACTTCTCTTATCTTATATTTATTAGTATAGTTGACACATACTAGCTTATGGAAGTCCCTACGCAAAAAATAATTGAACATCTGGGCGGCCGTAATACCGGGCTTTCATCTTCTTAACTTTTAATAAATAAATATTTAGTATTCTACAACTTCGATGCCATTCATCTGTCTAAGTTTTGCTTCATTCTCTGGACTTATACATATAGCGCTTGCGCCCCTGAAGCTTACCAGCTCACCACTACTTAGTTTTAAGGTGAAGTTAACTTTCTTGCCGAAGTCACCAACTAAGCCTTTGATTGCTTCAATATCTTCCTGGTTTTTTATGATTATAGAAAGTGAAGTACTTACTCGGCCTAGGGCTTCCTCAATGGAGCTTAGAGAGTCAATCATAATTCTGAGTCCAGTATCATCAACACGTGCGTCTGCGGTAAGGAAAATTAGTCTACCGACTTGTAGTACTGCATCATTTTTAATAAGCAACTCTTCATTAAAAAGCGAGACTTCGATTAATCCTGACCTATCAGAAATCTGTATTAGTGCATATTTCCCACGCTTCGATGATTTCACTTTGCGTGAAGTAATGGCGCCAGCTAATGTGACCTTGGTGCCTTTGCTGCTTGCAATTGCTTCTACTTTATCAGATTCTACAACTCCTAGTTTTTTTAACTTTGTAGCATAAGCAGCAAGTGGGTGAGAAGATAAGTAAAAGCCAAATGCATCAAACTCATTCCTTAATGCTTCTTCCAAGCTCCATTTTATAGGGTTGGCAAGTGTTGGTTTCTGATCTAGCTCGTTCTTAGATAGGCTAAATAGCCCAACTTGTGCGCTATCTTTCTCTTCGTTGTACTCTTGTGAATATTTAAGTAATGCTTCAACACTTTCTATTATCGCAGCTCGGTTATCGTTTAGATTATCCAGCGAGCCTGCGCGGCATAAGTTCTCAAACATCCGCCTATTTATGTAACCCTTCCCACAACGTTCAACAAAGTTATAAATGTCCTTAAACTGCCCATTCTTGCGTTCTTCAATAACTTTTGAGATAGCTGCTACGCCGACACTTTTTATGGCACCCAAACCAAAGCGGATTGAGTCCCCTTCAATAGAAAACATAGCCTCTGACTTGTTTATATCTGGGAGTAAAACTTCTATATTGAAGTTCTTTGCTTCTTGTAGAAATAGGTTGATTTTATCGGTATCATGAATCTCTGAATTTATAGATGCCACTAGGAATTCAATGGTATGATTGGCTTTGAGATATGCAGTCTGATAAGAGATAAGCGCATATGCTGCGGCATGAGATTTATTGAAACCATAGCTTGCAAATTTTTCTATAAAGACAAATATTTCTCGAGCTTTTGACTTATCAATACCTCTTGCTACGCACCCACTTACAAATATCTCGCGCTGCGCTTCCATCTCAGACTTAATTTTTTTACCCATAGCGCGTCGCAAGAGATCTGCGCTTCCCAACGTATAGCCTGCTAGAGAACGGGCAATCTCCATAACTTGTTCTTGATAGACTATAATTCCGTAGGTTTCCTGTAAGCTTTTTTCCATCAGAGGATGAAGATATTCAGGCTTTTCGATACCATGTTTGCGATTTATATAGCTTGGTATGTTATCCATAGGACCAGGCCTATAAAGCGAACCTAAAGCGATCAAATCTCCTATTGAATCGGGCTTTAAGCGTTTTATGGACTCCTTCATTCCTGCGCTTTCAAATTGGAACACGCCAGTTGTAGCTCCCCTTGAAAGAAGTTTATAAGTTGTCAGGTCATCTAGAGGTAGTTCTAATATGTTTAGGTTTATGCCTCGAGCCTTAAGGTATTTAAGTGTCCATGAAATTACTGTTAAAGTTTTGAGTCCTAGAAAATCAAATTTAATTAGACCGGCTGCTTCTGCATATTTCATTGAGTATTGCACAGCAGGCATGCCCCCGACTTCATCGCAGTATAGTGGTACTAGGTCTACAATTGGTCTATCGGCAATAACAATACCAGCAGCATGAGTTGAAACATGTCGGTTTATGCCTTCTAATTGCAGGCTTATGCGCAAGAGTTTGTTGATCTCAGGGTCAGCATCTCTAGACTTTTGAAGTTCTTTGTCTAATTTTATTGCTTCTCCTAGAGTTACAGGATTGGCTGGGTTATTTGGCACCATTTTGCAGATTTTATCAATGACGCCGTAAGGCATGTGTAGTACTCTGCCTACGTCTCGCAACACTGCTCTAGCCTGCAGTTTTCCGAAAGTGATGATTTGAGCTACCTTATCAGCACCATACTTGTGTTTCACATATTCAATTACCTCCTCACGGCGCTCTTGGCAGAAGTCTATATCAAAATCGGGCAAAGAGACACGATCAGGATTTAAAAAACGCTCAAAAAGAAGCCCGAACTTTATTGGGTCCAGATCAGTGATCTCAAGTGCCCAGGCCACAATTGATCCTACACCTGAACCGCGACCGGGTCCCACGGGAATTCCTTGATGTTTGCTCCATCTTATGAAGTCAGATACAATTAGGAAGTAACCGGCATATTGCATTTTATTAATAACAGAGAGTTCGAACTCAAGGCGATCAAAATATGCTCTTTCTTGTGGTGTGTTCAAAAGCTCTACTATTCTTTTTTTAAGGCCCTCAGTTGCTTCTAAACGTATTGTTTCTTCTTCGGAAACAGTTAGATCTTGTATAAACTTAGGTAAAAGAGGAGCCTGAGTTTGAGCGTGTATCACGCAGCGTTTAGCTATATTTATAGTGTTGTTAATGGCTTCCGGAATATCTGCGAATAGATCTTGCATTTCGCTTGTATTTTTAAGATAGAAATCTTTAGGTAATCTTGGTCGCTCTTCTTCCAATATATATCTACCTCCAGCGATACAGCTCAGAGTATCTTGGGCTTCATAGAAGGTTGGGTCCAAGAAGGAAGCATAATTGGTTGCGACCAGAGGTATATTGTTTTTATATGAATAGTCTATTACCAAATCTTCGAAGGCTTGCTCGTGTTGAATTTGCCCAGTTTTTCGAATTAACTCTATGTATAAACGATCTTTAAAGCTATCTTTCAAGTGAGGTAGGAATTGGAGAGTCTCAGTCGAACTCTTGCTAGTATATATGCGGTGTTCGATGCTATCAATTGGATTAGCTGCAAGTACTATAAGGCCGTCACTAAGCTCTAATAGCTCCTCAAGGCTTATTGATAGTTGTTTGGAAAATGTTCTTTTTAAATATAAGTTGCTGGCAAGTTTTAGTAGATTGCTGTAACCAACTTGGTCTTTTGCTAGCAATAATAAATTACCATATAAGTCCTTGCCATAGTTTACGCAAATATCTATGCCAATAATTGGTTGAATACCGTACTTCAAAGCTTCCATTGAGTATTCAAGCGAGGCAAATAAATTGTTTTTATCCGTAAGTGCTAGAGCCGGGAACTTTTGTGTAACTGATGATTTTACTAAGTCCTTAATTCTAATAGCGCCAGAGCCAAGAGAATAATCAGAATAGACTCTTAGATGAATAAAATGTGGCATAGATGTCTACAGTAAAAATTCTACGGATTAGAAAAACAGGAACCTTTTTCTTTTAAGCTTTTTGAACTTACCTGTCTCATTGAAGACACATAGTGTATCTGCTCCGTGCCTTAATGTAAAGCGATCAGCAACGCGTTCAACAACAACATATCCTGCATTAATTCGGAAATTGACAAGACCTTCAGTGTTGTCCCTTTTAACTAGGAATATTGCGGGTAGTTCTGTGTTTAAATCTCTAAATTTAAAGTAGGTAAACTCACCATCATCGAAAACCTGTAACGGCTCTATATTTTTCGCTTGACCACTTATGCTGTAGTTAAAATTATAAAGCTCAGGTTTTGACAGATCCGGGCCCATGTTCTGTGATATAGTGGTCACTGCGCCAGAGGTGCTACTTCCTTCCCCTCCTGTTGAAAGGCTATATTGTTCTGGATAAATGAATTTAACAACAAAGCTAAGCCTTGGATCATTAACTCCGGTCGCTTCTTCGGCAATCATCTCAAAGAAATACATGCGTTTGTTTGTGATTACAGTCATGTTAGTTGTAGCGTTATCTTCTACGGGTTTTATAAATATACGGTTACCTGCTGGCACAATTTGCCAAGGTGTAGGTGTTCCCATCGATATTGTATCTATTTCTTCATCAAGTCCGAATTCTATTATAGATTGATACTCGTAAAAGCCTACAAACTTAAACACTGTATTTGGCATATAGTTAATAATCTTAATACGATTTTCTCCACCAATTGGTCTTGGCACACCAGTAGCTCCTGCAGTTGGGGTGACAGAAATGGTTAGAGATAAGCCTATCAACAATATGGTTAGAAACTTCCGCATTTGCGCTCTTGGGTATTTTCAATACAATTTATTTCATATAAACGTTACTTTGACAACTTGTAAGTTCGATATTTAGTGACTATAAAATATAAAGGGTCAATTTTTTCAAAAACCTTAGTCATATCGCTCATTAAAAAAGATAGTTCAGCCTCGTAGTTTGTGCTTTTTGATCCTAGTTTGCTTTTCTCGGTGGCCGTGAACTTGATTATCGCACTTTCTGGAGTGCCATGTGGGGCTAGGATTTTTATATCAGTTACTTTAATTAATCGCTCAACTTGGCTTTTATATTTTATGATAGGGCTATCTGAATTCTCATTGGGGTCAATATATGCTATATAAGATCTGTAAACTTGGTGTGAAGATAATGCTTTAACTTTATTGAGGGATAATTCTTCCTGCCCCTCAGAGAAGTTAAGAGAGTTATACCCTTCTCGTAGTTCTACGTATTTTTTTATGAAATAACGAGAAACAGCCATCTCCATAGAATCGTTCTTATAAGCCAAGGGCTTGATAATGGAGAAGAACCTTACCTGATCTTTTGCATAAATAGGAAAGGGGAGCTTCATGCTTATAAAGCTAGTTTTTGCGGCATCAATAGAAATTAAAAGCCCTATAATCAAGACGCTTGAAAGTATTAGCATTGAAGCTCTAAGAGTAAATGGAAATATATATTTACTGGAATACCATTCCAAAGCATCTTTAAAATAGCTGCCGTCCTTAACCATTGACTTTATTTCACTTGTTTGTTTCATATACTAATTGGCAGTACAGTCCAGTTAATTAACCCTAAGGTTATTAAATGCGCATCTTAAACTGGTGTCAATACTATACAGGATAATTTCATAGCTTTATAGATAACTGAGTGCTAGGGTACCCACAAGTATGTTATATTATATATGATGATTTATCCGCAATACATTGCTGGCAAATATCGCTCTTTGAAGAATTATTCAACCATCGTACTCCTCCTCATATATTTTCTTGGTTCATGGGTGCGTTGGTTTCGAGGTGTAGGAGAACCGGATCAGGCAATACTTATGGATTTAGTTCATCGAAGAGCCTATATTTTTGGTATCGAGATATGGCCTGAAGAACTATATTATCTTACTGGCATCTTAACGCTAGCTGCGCTAGGTCTATTCTTTGTTACTTCTTTGTTTGGACGGATATGGTGTGGGTACACTTGCCCGCATACAGTATTTGTAGAGTTATTTGTTAAAGCTGAAGCCTTCTTTCAAGGGGATCGCAATGCCCGCATCAAATTGGATAATGCGCCTATGTCTCAAGATAAGTTCCTAAAGAAATTTGCTACGCACTTAACGTGGGGGTTGATTGCCTTTAGTTTTGCTTTTGGGTGGGTGTGCTACTTCTATGATGCACCGTCTTTGGTTTATGATCTATACCATTTTAAGGTCACATATGGAGCTATAACTTGGCTTTTAGGGCTAACAGCTTCAACCTACTTGTTCGCAGGCTTTGTGCGTGAACGTGTATGCACATACATGTGTCCTTATGGAAGATTCCAGTCTGCAATGCTAGATAATGATACAACTCTAGTTACATACCACGACTGGCGTGGCGAACCTAGGGGTAAGTTTGATCCAAATAGTAGTGCCGGAGATTGTATAGATTGTGGTAAATGTGTAGTTGTTTGTCCAATGGGTATAGATATTAGAGATGGTTTGCAACTAGCATGCATAAGTTGTGGTTTATGTGTTGATGCTTGCAATAGTGTAATGGAGAGGATAAATCGCCCTCTCTACCTAATCGGATATGATAGTGTAAACTCTACAAAAGCCAAAATGCTACATAAACCTTATATAAGAAGCCTGCTACATACAAAGACAGTACTATTTGGCACAATATTTATTATAGTAGGTACGCTTTTATTATATTCACTTATTAATAAGGAATCATTTAAAGTTTCTGTATTGCATGACCGTGCTGTTTTATTCACTAGTTTGCCGGATGGCACAATACGTAATGGATATACAATAAAGCTATTTAACAAGACGCTTAAACCACAAAAATTTGTTTTGTCTCTCAGTGGAATTGAGGGGGCAAGCATAAAGCTGCAGGGCTTTGAGCAGGAATATGCTGTAACTCATGAGGTTGATATAGGTCCAGATCAGGAGATAAGTCTTATAGTATTTATAAAAGTTCCTAAAGATCGATTGAAAGTTACAAGAGAATCTATTAACTTTGAAATCAGGAGTGTGGAAAGTAATAAAATTTATTCCACTAAAAGTGTCTTTATGAGTGAAGCGAGAAATGGTTGATTATTTTAAAAAATTTTTTTATACGGTCGCTATCTTTAATTTCTTTGTTTTGTTGATAGTTTACTTGCTTGAGTACTACCTTAATATTGGTATGTGTGAGTTATGTTATTATCAGCGGATTGCTTTTGCTGCTGTAATAGTAGTATCTATAATAGGGATACTTGCAAAAGTTACACGAAAGTTTGCTGGAGTATTAGTAGTTCTACTATATTTCGCTAACTCTGGTATAGCGCTAACTCAGGTCTTAATGGAAGAAAAGTTCATTACACCATCAAATGCCTGTACAGGCCTTATACCTTCAGGTGTTTCAGATATAGAAACTTTTAAAGCTAGAATTATGAGTAACGGATATACTCCTTGTGATAGCGCAGAATTCAAGTTTGTCGGTATTAGTCTAGCTGGATATAGTTTTATTGCATCAACGGGGATGTTTATTTTCAGCTTGATTTTTGTCGGAGTGTTTATTTTATTTAGATATAAAGATGGAAGAGTTATCAAGCCCAATAAGTAAAAAGCAGAAACTTGCTAGAATTATAAGGGTTAATCAGGCTGGCGAATATGGGGCAAAGCGTATCTATATGGGGCAGTTAGCAGTGCTTAGAAACCACAAGGAAATAAGGCATATGCTGGAGCAGGAGCTGGAGCACCTTAATTACTTTGATAAGCAGGTAAAGATGCGTAAGATCCGACCAACTCTTTTGCAACCTTTGTGGCACGTAGGAGGCTTTGCTTTAGGCGCGATTACTGCATTAATGGGTGAAAAAGCCGCAATGGCTTGTACGGTAGCTGTTGAGGAAGTTATAGGCGAGCACTATGAGAGGCAAATAGGCGAACTAAAGCATCTGCAGGGTGAGAGTGATCTTACAAAAAACATAGCCAAATTTAAAGATGAAGAGCTTGAGCATAAGGACAAAGGTCTTGAGCATGGAGCCGAGGAAGCCATGTGTTATGATACACTTAAGGGAGCAATTAAGATCATAACCAAAGTAGCTATATTTTTATCAAAAAGGATCTAGATTTTCTTTTTCAAGAACTTCCATAAGCGTCTTAACCTCTTGATCGGTAGTTTGAGAAAAATCCTGATAATATTGCCCTACGCTGCTCAGCATTGGAGGTGTAAGTATGCTTACCACATGACCTGCTATTTCTTCTAATTCCTTGCGTGTTGAAGGTGGACAAACAGGCACTGCAACTACTATCTCTTTTGCGCCACATTTCTTAATTGCTGATATTGCGGCTTTCATAGTTGCCCCGGTTGCTATACCATCATCTACTATTATAGCTATTTTGCCTGAAAGCTCTGGTACTGGTCTATTCTCGCGGTAGAGCTTATTACGTCTATCTAGCTCTATCTTCTCTGCCTGCATGATTCTATGGATAACGCTCTCACTTACCTGAGATTCCATGACTATATCGTCGTTAAGTATCACGGTTCCATCCATTGCTATAGCGCCCATTGCGAGCTCTTCTTGTCCTGGCGCACCGAGTTTACGAACTATATATATGTCCATAGGGATGCTTAAAGCTTTAGCTACTTCATAAGCGACCGGAACCCCGCCTCGTGGTAGGGCGAGGATTATGGCATCTTGGTTGCGCGTATAACTTTTAAGGTGCTTGGCAAGCTGTTGTCCTGCATCACGACGGTCAATGAAATCTGTATCAAAATTCACTTTATACTCCTTAAACCCAAAGAAGATCCTGAAACGAGTTCAGGATGACTATATCTTAAGCACAGCTCTCTTATCATATATTTACCATTATAGCTCTTAGAAAAACCCAATGGAAGCCCCCAAGCAAAAAATTTTTTGATCAGCATAATTCTTGACCTTGCTGCTATTTATTGATAGAAAGTCATACTCATACCTCTATTGGCCGAGTAGCAAAGTGGTAATGCTGCGGACTGCAAATCCGCCACTCGTCGGTTCGATTCCGGCCTCGGCCTCCAGTTACCTGCTTTTGCACTCTGCTAGGTCAGTAACTCTATTTTCATCAAGTATATATATCCGACCTCTGTTATATAAAGACTCCGCCTTCTTACCAGTTGTATGGTCTATGATAAGAAAGGAAGTGCCTTTATCAGCTTCAGATTTTATAAGTGTTCGGAATATATTAATATGCTCGGAATCCACGGCAGAAAATGGCTCATCCAGTAGAACAAGTTTTGCGCCACTATTGATTGCGCGAAGTAATACGCATGCTTTCCTCTGACCGCCACTTACTATTACGTTTTTCTCCTCTAGTCTGCTTATCAGATTATTAAAGCCAAGCATAATTAGCTGGTCCTTAATTGTTTCTTTAGTAACATTAGAGTTCTCACCTTTGAGTTTTTCCCACAAGCAATTATCTTGAGTTCTGTCTATATCCTGGTCCTGAGTAGTCATGTAGAAGCTGTCATCTGTTGCGCGGGTAAGCGACCCCCCTTCTTTTAATGTCAGGCCTGTACCCGTTTGGATGGCTTTAAATATTGTAGTTTTGCCCGCACCATTAGCGCCTCTCAATGCGCAGATTTTACCTGGTTTAACTTCTAAAGCATCTATATCTATGCATGTAGCTGCATTTTTATCTGGAAGGCTTACGTAAACATTATTAATTGATAGTGCTGCTGCTTCACTTTGTGTGATCAAAGCCCTCTGTTTGCCTACTGTTTTTGCTACAGCTGTAAGTTTAGAGAAAGCTCCAAACAGCATATCTCTTGAGCTGCCAAAATTTTTAGATTCAAAGTATAAACTGATGAAGCTACCCACTTTCCAGCCAAGTCCATTAACTTCAATAATCATTGAATAGAAGTTCTGTGTTTCATGCTTACTTCTGATTACAGCTGCCCCAAAAGTTGCAAAAACAAAATGTATTCTAGAGTCGTTAATAAGCCCAGTTATAAATGCAAGTTTTGAAGAGGCATTTTCATCTTTTTGATTAGCATCTATTATTGCCTCATTAGACTGCTTCATACCAGAAGATATGGACTTGCTGGCTTTATTAGAGATTACATTTCTTGCCCTCTCTTCACCCGTGCCTTCTTTTACAAGCATTGATAATTGCTCTCTTGCTCTATGCACTTGCGCATGCGTACCTTTAGCCTGTTCTGAAGCATTGTAACTCAAGCGTGAGGCAACCGCTAAGAATGCAAAAATAGCAATTGGTAACCCAAACTTTGAGTTAAAAGGAGGAGGAAGTAGGGTGCTTAAATCTTGTGATTTCCGATAAATTTGATAAAAGCATGAGGTTATCTCTATGGATTTGCACATACCTATAATAATATTCACATACAACTTAGAAAACTCTCCAGGCCTTTTAAGGTGGGTGTCACTAGTTGTTGCTGCTTCTGCATTTATATATCCATCATCGCCATCTGGGAATTGTTTATCGATTAGTTTATAAGAGATTGGCCCTCTAATTGATTGGATAAGCTGAGAAGAAAGCTTGTTACCAGCTATAACAAGGCTTGTATCAAACATGTTTAATAGAAAA
>CAYWJW010000012.1:0-33072 GCA_964458795.1 uncultured Candidatus Jidaibacter sp.
AGAAGCTATGCCTAAAATCGGCATCTCTACATTGTTACCATAGACATCCTTGACGTTCTGTATCTTAGGTGTAACTTTAAGCTCCAGTTCCTTTTTATCTCTTTCTATAGATATAGAGATGGGGGTGCCAGTATTAAGGGCAACTATTTGCCGCACTTCTTCAAAGCTAGCAACTTTGGATGTATTGACTGAGACTATCTTATCACCTGTTTTGAATCCGGCTATAGCGGCAGCGCTTTCCGGAACTATGCTTGATATAACCGCTTCACTTGTAGGCTTGCCGTATATATAAAACATGCCAACTATAATTAATATTGCACTTAGGTAATTAAAGGCAGGTCCTGCAAAAACTATTAGTGCTTTACGCCACAACTCTTTATGGTGGAATGAGACCATTTTATCCTTAAGACTCATATCATCAAGTTTGTTGCTGTCTGCGGTGCTAGCAGGATCAGCGTCGCCAAACATTTTTACATAGCCGCCAAATGGTATTATACTAAATTTCCAACGTGTTCCGGCGTTATCATTAAACCCAATAAGTTCCTTGCCGAAACCGATGGAAAATACTTCTACTCGCACACCATTGATTCGTGCTAGTAGATAATGTCCAAATTCATGTATAAATACTACGGCAGTAAGTATTACCAAAAACCAGAACAAATAGTCTATCCCAATAAAAAAACTTCCCATAACTAACAAATCGCACCAAATGATTTAAGCTACTTTAACAAATAGAGTTAGTTTTGTTAATCTTTTTATGTTGAATCCATAGTTTTATCGATTCAGCCACCATAACTCGTGAACTTGTAACCAGACCAACGTGGCCCGTAGACAAGTATACTATATCCGTACTTGGTATAGTATCTCTAATTGCAATTGCCGAATCTACGGGGACTACGCTATCTCTAGAGGAGACAATTGAAAGTTGAGGTACTTCAATAGAGGTAATATCATAGTTTGTGTTTCCTATACGGAATGTGCTTTGGATCAATTTATTTCGATATATTATATCATCTATAAGTTGAGCGAACACTAATTTAGGCATATCTATGCCATCATCAATCCATGATTCTACCTCGATAAATTCCGAGTTATCAAATTTCTTCTTGGCGAACTCAATATATTTTTGATTAATATCTGCAAACCTGCGTATATAGAAGCCCAGTTGAAAGAATTCTTTTGGCACAAATGTCTGGTTTCTAAAGCATTTTAACAACTTTTGGGGCAGTATCCGTATAAAATTGCTTTTTGTGAAGTCCCATGGAGCTGCCAACTGTACTATTGCCTTGACCTTGTCAGGTTTCATGCTGGCATAAAGTGTAGCCATAATGCCGCCCATGCAATAACCAAGTAGTACCGGAGCCTCAAAGTTTTTAGTAATTATGTGGTCAACAAATTGGTTTAAACGGTCTAGTATATAATCATTTAGATCCATCATTGCTTCTGCATCTCCGGGGTCGCCCCATTCGATAACGTATGGTTTGAAACCTTGGTCACATAATGACTTAACAAGACTTCTGTTAGGAAGGTCCATTATATAAGCTTTATTTATCATAGAAGGTATAATCATGATGGGTTGCCCAACTTCTCCATATTCATATAGCTTACTGCTTCCTATAGACACAAGGCAGTGTCCAGTCAGGCCAGCGTTATTGGGTTTTAGTCGCATATAATCGTTGAGGGCATATGTGAGTGAGGTTAGGCTACTCGCGGTACTATTTGAAAATGCGGCCCAAAAGCTTTTCGAGGAGCTCAATTCTGGTTTCAAGCGACTCAATGCGGCAAACAAGCTCATCTGTGCTAACACCATCATTGCTAGCATTATGGTTGTCTTTGGCAGAGAACTCTTTAGCAACGTCTTGTACTTTAGTCTGGAACTTGGCATAATAATCCATCATAAGCTCGGCAATTCTGGGGTCGTTCAAGTATTCTTGCATATGCTTTTGCCATTCATCAATAATCTTATCTGTAGAATTTTGTTTATTGGACATAAATTTAAATTGGCAATAATCTTTAGGCTAGAATTCATTTATAGGGGTTAACTTGGAACAGACAAGTAAAATTATCATCAAAAAGTATCCTAATCGCAGATTGTATAACACACAAACGAGTACTTATATAAGGCTTGATGATCTAGCTGCAATGGTTAAAAAGGATGAAGAATTCACAGTTATTGACGTGAAAACCAATGAGGATATAACTCGTCTAACCTTGGTGCAGATAATTTTAGATCATGAAACTAAAGGGTATGAGCTAATGCCTGAAGACTTTATTAAACAAATGATTAAATTCTATGATCATCCTCTAAACAGACTTATGCAAAATTACATATTACAAGCGATAAGAAGCTTCAATGCTTCATTATTGAATGCCCCACCACTTGGGCAAGCAGCTAATTTTAGTAAAGACCTAGAAAAGCTTGCTAAGAAAAATTTGGATTATTTCAACAAGATGTTATTTGGAGAATCAAATACTAAGTCCCGTAAATAGCGAATAAATACTAAGCACCACCCAGGTTACCTACTACATATAGATAACCTGAATGATGAATAGCAATGAAGTTTATTATGGCAGCCTAATTACAAGACCAGGGCCAGGATAGTAGTAATCATCATAATAGTAATAGCCATCATCCCAGTAGCGACGGTGATGCCTGTGATGGAAAGCCCGATCAAGCTCTCTATCGCGATGTCTATAATGCGCCTGCTCCTGTTCTTGCCTATCAGACTGACTAACTTCAGGTCTATCTTGCGATTGTGATCTGGATTTTTGTCTCGGTTCAGCAGCATTAGCTGCAAAACTTGCAACTGCAAGTGCGCAGCCTATAACTATGGGTAATAATTTATTCATCTTCATCTCCTATAAGTTACTGTCTCTTAAAGCAGATTAATACCGCTTATACAAAATGCTAACAAAATTTTAACATAACTTCAACTTAATTGATTAATTGTGCTTTAACGCTAACATATACGCACTGAGTGCTGTAATCATAGCGGTTTCGGCTCTTAAGATGTTAGTGCCAAGACTAACTGCTATGCTATTAGATAGCGATAATAAATAGCTGCGTTCTTCATCATTAAACCCGCCTTCAGGTCCTATTAAAATTGCATCATTTACAGTAGGTTCAGTTAAGATAGCCTCCAGTATATTCATTTCATGCTCTCTTTCATCGCAGAAAAGTATTTTACCAAATGTTAGTCTAGCAAGATCCGCAAGTAAAATCATAGGCTCAATGCTAGGAATGCTAATGCGGTTGCATTGTTCAGCGGCTTCAATAGCCACTTGCTCCAGTTTATCTATTTTAAGGTCACGCACAATTGTGCGTGTGGTCATAACCGGGATTATGCGATTTACACCCAATTCTGTAGCCTTTTGCACATAGAAGCTTGCATGTGGATTCTTTATTGGAGCAAATATTAGTGTGAGACTTGTAGTGACTTTAGGCGGTTCTCGCATAAACTCACACACTTTTATTAAGGCTGTTTTTTTATCTACTGATTGAATTTGTGCGATCCATTCGCCATCCAATTGATTGAACACGCATACATAATCATTAGGTTTGAGGCGTAATACTTTTATCAAATATTTGAAATGATATTCACTGAGTTCTATAACGAGTCCAAGTTTTAGACTATTTTTCAGATAAATTCGATTTCGACACTTCTTTACCGCCGACATAAACATTCGCAATATTATATGGTTTTTTCTTCTCAGCTGCATAATAAGTGCGCATCATTAATTCAGCCATAAATCCTGTGCTCAAAAATTGAATGCCAGTAATTATTAAAAATACACTTATAACAAGCAATGGCCTATGCCCAATATCTCCACCAAATAGCTTGATTAATAGCAAATAGGAGAAAGCAATTCCCCCCACCGCAAGCAATCCCTGGCCAATTGTGCCAAATAAATGCATAGGTCTTTGGCGGTAGCGTATAAAGAACAGCATAAGCATCAGATCGCTTATCACACGGATGGTGCGAGATATGCCATACTTGGAAGTACCGTATTTGCGGGCATGATGCTTTACATCAATTTCAGCAATTTTAGCGCCATTCATGCTTGCCAGAATTGGAATAAAGCGGTGCAGTTCGCCGTAAAGCTCTAGCTTTTTGGCAATTTCCGCTTTAAATATCTTTAGTGAGCATCCGATATCACTTACGTGGACACCAGTGCTTTTACGGATCATGATGTTTGCAATCATGCTAGGTACTTTTCTAAACCATAAACCGTCCTTTCTGCGTTTTCTACGACCCGCAATCAGATCCAGTTTTTCTTTCTTTATGCGGGATAGCATAATTGGTATATCCTGAGGATCATTTTGAAGATCTCCATCAAGGGTCACGATATATTCGCCACTAGCGTGTTCAATTCCAGCGGCCATTGCAGAAGTTTGCCCATAGTTGCGGGTGAATTTTATTAATTTAAGGTTCTTATCTTTTAGCTGCAAAACTTCATTGGTAGTGGAATCGAATGAGCCGTCATCCACGAATATTATCTCAGCATCTATTCCTTTAAGCGCTTGGCTTATAGCCTTATGAAGGTGTTCAACATTCTGTTCTTCATTAAATAGGGGGACTACTACTGATATCTCAAATTTATACGTCATATACTCTAATGTTTATGCCTGTGTCTGGTTAAGAAGCTAATTACGATAAAGAGAACCGCAACTGTCATTAGATAGTATGCTGGAGCAATTATTGAGAATTTTCCAGATAAATATCTAGAGATTACTGGTGTGGTACCACCTAAGAGAGCGAGTCCTACATTCCAGCTAACTGCCACTCCGGAAAACCGTAGATCTACTTCAAAAGCTTTGATCGCATATGAATAGGCAGGTGCGCAAATGCCGGCCGCAAGGATGGCAATACCGCTCAAGCCCATCAGTACCAACACTACATCTTTGTGGACATTGGCGAGCAACATATAGATGGGAATAATCGTAAGGATAGTTAAGTAACACATGGTGTGTAAAAATTTACGATTGCCTATTTTATCAGACAAAAGGCCAAACAATGGTAGCAGAACTATCATAATAAAGAGCGCAAAGGATGTGAAATACAGCGCTTCATCAGAGGTATAAAGCATAACCTCTAGGAAGAATATATTTAGGTACCCACGTATGGTATAAGCAACGGCACTGGTAACTCCACCAAGAATCATAACTACAAGCATGCTTGGCCACTGTTTTTGGATAGCATGAATGATAGGATGTTTGAGCATTGGGTTCTTTTTGCGCGCAACAAAACTTGGAGTCTCATTAAGTTGATAGCGCAGATAAAGCCCTATTAGCCCTGTGAGCCCACCGAAGATGAAGGCGTAACGCCAGCAGTCGCCAGTTTGACAAAAGTGATTGATGAAGATACCAACAAACACCGCAAGCAAAGTCCCTACCATATTAGATGCCATAACGAGACTTCCCATAAACCCTGGGCGATAGCCTTCCGTATGCTCTAGAATAAAGATAGCAACACCTGCGCCTTCACCACCAACGCATAAACCTTGGAACAGCCTAATCATAAGCAGCAAAATTGGGGCTGCGATGCCTATATGGTGATATGACGGCAAGACACCTATAAAGAAAGTACACATTGCCATCCCTAAAATTGAGACAGTAAGTGATACCTTGCGGCCAAGTTTATCTCCAATATATCCGAACACCACTCCTCCAAGCGGGCGCATAAAGAAACCTACTGCGAATGTGCCAAAAGCAAGCAAAGTTTGCATGAAAGGGTCGCTAGTTGGGAAGAACAACGCACCTATAGTGTGGGCATAAACGGCGAAGAGGCCAAAATCATAGTATTCAACAATATTCCCAACAATGGCTGGGCCAACAATCTTTCTCTTCTTCATTACCATTTATATATACCTTTAATTACCATTGCATTATGCATACTGAGCGCAACTTTTCAAGAAAATGTTTACCTTTGTCGTGCAGTCCTGATATAACTTTATTGTATTTTATAGTTATTTCTATGCTCACACGTACTCCCATTGAGATCATAAAGAGCGCAAGTGTTGCTGCTGACTCTATTATGCTTGCCCACCTAATTGAGATCATGCAGTCGATTTATAAGTATGAGCTTTTCAAGCCCATCATGGATATATCGGCAACACTTGCAAAAGAAGGGAGGCTCAAGTTCATTGCTGAACCTAAGGAGTTCTATATGCTTGACGAGGGCAACTGTGTTACCATAGAAGGTGGCGCCTTTGACAGGTTTAGCAACATATTCCGCTCGAGCAAGAAGTACACCATAACCATCAAGAAGCTTTCCTATGACGTGGTCGTGCATGAGATAGGTCATATGGTAGAGAAGGAAAGCGGCATCCCTTTAGATGCTGCTTTTAGGAAAGCAATCTATGACGATATCTCGGTTAAGCACTCGCATAATGTATCCCTCAATGCCGCAATCAAGCAAGTTATGGTGGACGAAGTTGCGCCTTATGAGGATTCTCACAAGCTTTCAGAGCTATTCACTCGCTTTTTTCAATTGCTTGCAATGTCTAAGCAGGTATCCGGGTTTGCTGCGCAGTATGGTTACAAAGTTGAAGACATCTACGTGGCTTTCCCCAATTTCACCAAATGGCTTGGCGATGTTTTATATCCCAACTTGATCAAGCGTATTGATCCGCAGATAGCCCAATCCAGCCAGGCCTATATCATCCCGATTGAGCATATAAAGCACGAGTGGGCAAAAGAACGCGTGCGCTCCGTCCATGGGCATACGAGTAGCGCGAGTGAGAAACAACCCACTCGCTTTAGTCGTAATATTAAGTCGATTAAGGATTAGTTTTCACGGAGTATATGTTAATACTTTCTCTTCAGTATTAGCTCTGGCAAGTTCTCTAAAAGCTTCTGATTTATTATTGCACTCTGTGCCAATCGTATCTAGTGCTTCCTTAACTTCCATTGTATTGCCCATCAAACATGAATGCGCAATTTTGGCGGCTCCTGCGCTAGTCACAATAAATCCAGCTGCGAGAATTGCAAGCTTCGCCCCTTCTGAATTTCTTCCAACTTCGGCAAGAGAGATTAGGTCTTTCTTATGTGCAATGAAAGCTTCTGCACAAGCTGTAATTAAAGCCACAAATGTGGATATCAGAGTAGCGTGGTCTTTAGCAAATTCTACAGCTTTATTTGTGTTTTTTGAGTTAGCCAAATTTTCTGCTTCTGCCCATACTTTACCGCGTATTAGTCCGCACTGTTTATCAAAGTTGCCTAAAGCTGCTTCTAAAGGGGAGCTTGCTAGCTTTAGCTTTTTAAGTTCTTCAAGCCTTTTTGATGTGAAAGAAGGAATTTGTTTATCTGCTCCAGGACGCACATTTTTGGCTTGTTCAATATTGTTAAAATAATTAGCTATTGCTGAGTCTATCTTTTCATTGATCTTATTTGCAGAATCAAGATCCTTAGATTTGCTAACTTTATACTGTGTAGCATCTCTAAGTGCAGCGCCCATCTCTTTATCGAAAGCATTTCTAGCTTTTTTAAGTGCAGATGGGTTCCACCATTCGCTCAATCGCTCTTTAAAACTTTTTGTTTTAGACATAATAAACCTTCTATATTTTGTTATTCAGTACTTCTACTTTACGCCTATTTTCAGAAATTTTCAAGAAAAGTGTAAAAATGTTCATGCTATATGGCTTGTTGGTTTAAACAGTTTCAACCCCTGACGAGATCTCCACGTCGCTTCGCTCCTTCATCCTTCGCCAGAGGCTTCGGCCTGACAGAGCGAAGCGACGTGGGGATCTCGTCAAGGAAGAGTATAAGGTTTTCAAGGGACTAGGCGCACTTCTCTTATCTTATATTTATTAATATACTTGACTTGTAGGGTGCAATGGAAGTCCCTAAGCAAAATATTTTTGATATTTATTGGGCTCCAAAAACTTAGCGCTATTTAGCCTTTTTATTGGCTTTGCCCTCTTTTTTGTCAGCGTCCTCTTCTTCTTTGACCTCTTCAAAGTCAGCATCCACTATCTTTTCATCAGTTCCAGATTCAGTGCTTTCGTTGCCAGACCCTTCAGTACTGCCACCTTGCTCTTCTGTTTGCTTATAGATGTGTTCACCCATCTTCATAGAGGCCTTGGAAAGCTCTTCGCATGCTGCCTCAATTGAAGCACGGTTTTCGGTTTGCAAGGCTTCCTTAGTTGCTGCAATAGCTTTTTCTACCTCTTCTTTATCTGCGGCTGGGATCTTATCAGCATGCTCAGATAGACTCTTCTCGATAGAATAAACCATAGAATCAGCCTTGTTCTTAACTTCTATAAGTTCCTTCCTTTCTTCATCATCTTTCTGATGAGCCTCGGCATCTTTCACCATTTGTTCAATTTCATCCTTGGACAAGCCGCCAGATGATTGGATGGTGATTTTCTGCTCTTTGCCGGTAGACTTATCTTTTGCAGATACGTGCATAATACCATTGGCATCTACATCAAAAGTTACTTCGATTTGCGGCATACCGCGAGGGGCAGGGACGATACCTTCAAGGTTGAATTGACCTAAGAATTTATTATCAGAAGCAAGCTTTCTCTCACCCTGGAAAACTCGGATAGTCACCGCAGTCTGATTATCATCGGCTGTGGAGAACACTTGACTCTTTTTAGTAGGTATAGTTGTGTTGCGGTCAATTAAGGACGTGAATACACCGCCTAAAGTTTCTATACCAATTGAAAGAGGTGTTACATCAAGAAGCAATACATCGGTTACACCACCGGTTAAGACAGCTCCTTGAATTGCAGCACCAACTGCCACGACTTCGTCTGGATTTACACCTTTATGTGGTTCCTTGCCGAAGAATTCTTTTACTACTTCTATGACTTTAGGAATACGAGTCATACCACCAACTAGCACGATCTCATCGATTTTAGCTGCAGTAAGGCCAGCGTCCTTAAGCGCATTACGGCAAGGCTCGATGGTTTTTTGAATCAGATCATCAACTAAGCTTTCAAATTTAGCGCGTGATAGTTTAAGCACTAAGTGTTTTGGCCCACTGCTGTCAGCGGTTATGTAGGGAAGATTTATTTCTGTCTCCATAGTGCTAGACAGTTCGATCTTAGCTTTTTCTGCGGCCTCCTTAAGACGTTGTAGTGCTAGAGGATCTTTAGTAAGATCTATGCCATTTTCCTTTTTAAATTCATCGACTAAGTATTGGAGGATTCTAAGGTCGAAGTCTTCGCCACCAAGGTAAGTGTCACCGTTAGTTGATTTTACTTCAAAAACTCCATCGCCAATTTCAAGTATTGAAACATCAAATGTACCGCCACCAAGGTCATAAACTGCAATGGTTTTAGAGTGTTCTTTATCCAAGCCATAAGCCAGAGCCGCCGCGGTTGGTTCGTTGATGATGCGCAGCACATCAAGACCGGCAATTTTACCAGCATCTTTAGTTGCTTGGCGTTGAGAATCATTAAAGTGTGCAGGAACTGTGATAACCGCTTTTGTTACTTTGTGCCCAAGATAACTTTCAGCAGTTTCCTTCATTTTCTGCAGAATGAATGCACTGATTTGGCTTGGAGCATATTTCTCACCATCTTTGGTTTCTGCTACTGCATCACCATTAGCAGCTTTGCTGATTTTATAAGAAGATTTCTTTATTATATCTTGAGTCTCTTTATCATCGAACCTGCGGCCAATAAGGCGTTTAATAGCATATATGGTGTTTTGCGGATTAGTAACTGCTTGGCGCTTTGCGGGTTGCCCAACTAGTCTCTCACCCTTATCAGTAAATGCAACTACAGATGGTGTAGTTCTAGCGCCCTCCGCGTTTGTTATTACTGTTGGTGTTTTGCCATCAAGAAAAGCTACGCACGAATTGGTGGTGCCTAAATCTATACCTATTACAACATCTGCCATTTTGAAATACCCCAAACTTTGTTCATGGGATTTATATAGTGTGCTATCTCTGATTTACAAGATCCTGAGCAAAAATTATTTCTTGGGAGTTTTATGGTTTATGCGTTATAATGTCTTAATTAAAAATATTGTGAAGAAGTGAAATGAAGGAAAAATTAGTAGCATTGCTTGCAACTGTGGGAGACGAACGCCCGGATTTTGAAGTTATTTGTGCGGCATATGCTAAGGTGCATAATACTAATAAGTTACATATGTATGCCAAGATATTTTTAGAAGCGAAATATATAATAAAAGATGTACCTCTAAGTGACTTTATAGTAGGTGATTATTATAGATATAAAGAATGGGAACAGAGACAATGGAAGGTTGAGTTTAGGCATGAAATAAAACCATCTGCAATAGGTGGATTAATTCAGCATGAGCGGCTGACGTATGAGCAGGCAGTTGTCTTTATTAAAACACTATATAATGAGAAATATGGTGAAGCATTAGAGGAAGAAGTTTGTAAGGAAGTTCTGAACGAGGTAATACGACTCAATTTAAGGAGTCGAGAGAAGGAAGAGGTAGAGGATTCGGCGGAAATGCCGATAAAGAAAGATGCTGCTACTGAACAGGGTTCTCCAGATGAGGTCTTAAATAAACAGCCAGAAAGCGATAAAGTAGTGGGGTTTGGTATAACCGGCATAGCATTGATCTCCGTACCGTATTATTATTTAAGCTTTAGGATTAAGCCAGCATTTCTCAGCCCTATCTCTGCTTTGGGAACAACTGGGGTAATTATAAACCTTGGCATAGGTGCTGTAATTGGAGGTGCGATTATGTCTACTTATTTTGCAATAAAGCATTTTGCCAACAAGCAATCTTCTGAAGATATCGAAAGAACATCAGGTTTATAAAGATTCAATGCGAATGTTGTTATTAGTGTAGACGCAGATATCTGCAGCGATATTCATGGATTTTTCTACAATTTCGCGAGCGGATAGCTTTTTTTGGTCTATGAGTGCGCGTGCGGCTGCCAGCGCATAATTGCCACCGGATCCTATCGCGGCTATTCCGCCTTCGGGTTCAAGTACATCGCCGTTGCCAGATACTACAAGCACAACATCCTTATTGGCCACAATCATCATGGCCTCCAAGCGTCTTAGATATTTATCTGTACGCCAATCTTTAGCTAGTTCAACGGCGGCGCGCACTAGTTGCTTGGGATGTTTTTCAAGTTTGGCCTCTAAGCGCTCAAACAAGGTGAAGGCATCTGCAGTGGAGCCGGCAAAACCCGCAAGCACTTCGCCACCAGCTAGTAGGCGTAGCTTGTTAGCTGTAGATTTTATAACCGTGTGGCCTAGGCTTACTTGGCCATCGCCACCTATAACTGTTTGACCGTCCTTACGGACACATAATATAGTAGTTGCATGCCAGGAATTGCTTTGGGAAGTCATGTCAAAATCTCAAGTTTACCTAAGCAATATTACTGGTTTGAAGCCATTTTGGCAAGCGCTAGCTTAAGCATTTCTTCAAGTGGTAAACTATCATTCGACTGCGTTACCTCCGAAAGTATTCTCATAGCTTCGCTTCTAGCAAAACCTAAGTTTGCAAGAGCATCTAAAGCATCATTGAATACGCTGTTGCCGCTAGTGCTAAGGCTAGACGGTGCTATATTAACGCCTAGATTCATGGCAGTAGCTGCGCCTGACAGTTCCTGGTGATTTTTAAGCTCATTAACAATACGTGCCGCAAGCTTAGGGCCAATGCCTTGGATGCTTTTGATTGTGCGCTCATCACTGCTTATTATCGCATGGAAAAGCTGATCTGGATTTAGGGTGCTGAGAATGGATAGGGATACTCGTGCACCAACGCCTTGCACAGTTTGCAGTAAGTTGAACCATTTTTGCTCAAGCTTAGAGTTAAAGCCATAGAGTAGCATTTGGTCTTCCCTTACATACATCTCAATATTGAAATTGCCTTGAGCCCCGCTAGTTAAGCCCATCAATGTGCTGCTGCTTAAATATACTTTATAACCTACTCCTGCTACATCAAGAATGATGTGGTCGCTATTAATCTCGTCAACTGTGCCCTTTAGTTTGCCTATCATACATCTATCTCCTAGTGCTTGGTATAAATTACACAATAAAGCACTTGAATCAAGGGGCAGTTTATGCATAATACGAAAGACTTATTGCCCGCGTGATGGAATTGGTAGACATAACGGACTTAAAATCCGTGGAAACGTAAGTTTCTTGCCGGTTCAAGTCCGGCCGCGGGTACCATCTTTCTATCGGGAGCATAGCTTTAATGTCTTCAGCAGTTATTATCGATGGAAAGAAAATCGCAGATGCTAAAGCTTTGGAGATTTCTGCCCAGGTGCAGGAGCTCAGCGCGAAATACGGGATAGTTCCGGGCCTTGCAGTTATTCTGGTAGGCGATAATCAAGCAAGCCACATATATGTGGCCAGCAAGGTGCATAAGGCTAAGGAGCTAGGGATTAGTATCTTTCCCCATATACTTGATGAAAATACCAAACAAAGAGATTTGCTTTCGCTAATCGAAACTTTAAATACGGACAAGAATATAAATGGTATTCTTGTTCAGTTGCCACTTCCTCATCATTTAGACCAGAACATAATCATAAACGCAATAGATCCTGAAAAGGATGTTGATGGCTTTACTGTACGGAACGTCGGATTACTCAATACCTGGCAGGATTGTTTGGAGCCTTCAACACCGCAAGGTGCGCTCATTTTAATTAAGAAATGTTTAGGCGATGATATCTCGGGCAAAAAAGCAGTAGTACTTGGCCGCTCGTTGATAGTGGGGCGTCCAATGGCTAGCATTTTAGTGCGAGAAAGTTGCACAGTAACCTTATTGCATTCGAGATCAATGAACATTGTAACAGAGTGTAAAAGTGCTGATATTTTAGTGTCCGCCATAGGACAACCCGGATTTATCAAGGATAGTTTGGTTAAGAAAGGTGCGTGTGTTATAGATGTTGGAACTACTAGAGTAGACGGTAAAATAATAGGAGATGTGGACTTTGAAGCTGTTAGTAAGGTTGCGGGCTATCTAACACCAGTTCCAGGCGGCGTTGGTCCTATGACTGTAATATGTATGCTTGCTAATACAATTAAAGCCTGCTTAAAACAAAATAATATACTGCTCAATATATGAAATTTATTATTAAATTACCAAAACTTATATGGCGCGCTATTTGCGATGCTATCAACCATGATGGGGTTGAACACGCAGGTTATCTATCATTTCTGCTTATGCTTACTATCTTCCCATTCTTAGTATTTACCACTGCTATTTTAGGGTTTTTCGGTGGTGAACAGTTGGGTGATCTACTAGTGAATTTGATTGTGAATAGCTCTTGGGCAAGCTTTATTGATGCACTAAAGCCCAGGATTATTGAGATTACCAAGGCACCACCGCAAAGTTTGCTTACTATAGCTGTATTGAGTGCTATATGGACGGCATCCTCAATCTTCGAGGGCTTGCGCACCATTCTCAATCGCGCTTACAGGGTGACGCAAACCCCTGGATATCTGCTTAGGCGATTGATTAGTATTGTAGAATTTTTCATAGCCATATCGGTTACGATTTTTCTAATGTTTGTATTAGTTGTAATTCCTAGTATCTCGGACTCTATAATACACCTGTTTGCAATTAAAAACGAAGCTATCCTAAGCTTCATAGGAGTTGAAAGTGGAAATATGCGTTTTATTATTCTTGTAACATTCACTTATCTATTCATTGCAATTCTCTATCACACGCTTCCAAACCGTAAAGCTAAATTCATATATGCATTGCCAGGGGCTGGGATTGTTATGGTTGGGTGGTATGTAGCATCAGCATTATTTAAATATTATTTGGGCCACTTCCCACAAGTTAATTTCATTTACGGAAGCATTGCAGGTGTCATTATCTCATTGCTCTACTTCTATATTTGCAGTATAATCTTCATCGTCGGGGCGGAATTTAATTACCACCTGGAGAAGTACTGTCATTTAAAATAGATACGAGTATTTATGCTTATATTCATTCCCGTTAGGCTTGCCTCTACTAGGCTCCCCAACAAGCCCGTTGCAGACGTTAAGGGTCTGCCTATGATGATTCAAGTTGGTATGCGTGCACGTGCGGCAAATGCAGGAGATGTGATCTTCGCGTGTGGAGATAAAGAACTTGTTGATATTGCAGAGTCTCATGGATTTAGAGCAGTGCTCACAGACCCAAAGCTCCCTACAGGAACCGACAGGGTGTATGCAGCCTACAAAGCGCTTAATACTAAAGAACAACATATCATAAATGTCCAAGGAGATATGCCATTTATATCTCCTGCCACAGTTGCTGAAACTGCGAAATTAATGGCAAACTCCAATGCCGATATGGTAACCGCTGCAAGTGTGGTAACTGACGCTGCAGATACCTTAAACCCAAGTGTCGCAAAAGTTGTACTAACTCATAATAACAGAGCATTATATTTCTCTCGCACACCCAGCTTGCCACATGGCAATGGAGATTATTACCGCCATTTGGGTATTTATGGATTTCAAGCGGATGCTTTAGAAAAATTTGTAAAGTTACCACAATCGCCTTTAGAAAAGCGGGAGAACTTAGAGCAACTAAGAGCTCTGGAAAATGGCATGACTATAGACGTTGCTATAGTTGACGATTTCCCACAGAGCGTGGATACCCCAGAAGACTTGGTGAAAGTGCGAGCGGCCTAATGAAGATTTCGCAAGCAGTTGTAACGAATGAAGGATATTTAAAGTACTCTAAGCTGAGGCAGCTTGCGATTGATACCGTACCAAAACTCATTTTATCAAAGGTCTTTACTTATAGTGATAAGAGGGCAGAAAAGTTCCTAAAGGTACTGGAATCACTTTATGAAAATCCGCTGATTAAGCCAATGTTAGACGTAGTGGCGGTGCACATAGCTAAAAATGATGATTTTATCATAGTATATGGAGCTACTTTACCTAGTGGTACAAATGGGAGATGCACTATACCTAGTAATAAAAATGATACTGATGGTGGATCTAACCTCAAAAAAATTGAAATTCAAACTCACTTAACTGATGAGAAATTGCCTGTTATAATAGTTCATGAATGTGGGCATTTTTTAGCCGATGTCATCTTTGCGAATAATGGCTGTGCTTTTAGAGATGAAGATTTTAAACAACAAACAATTTATCTGAATAATCTGCACTCTTTTGCGCTTAAATTTGCACAAGTTTTGATTCCAAGAATGGATGAAGGAATTTACAGTACGCTAGATGGAAAACAGCTATTGAACTTTGTATTCAATAGAAACATGAGCTTAAACGACGATAGCTTGCTGCCGTGTAATGCAGCCTGGGACGAATTTAATAAACTGAAAATCTTTTTCAACTCCTTTCTCATCTCTACAGATCACTATAATGATGGTATATCAAAAGACGCGGAGATTTTTGCCAGAGTGATCGAGAATTTCCTTAGCATAAAGGATAGCCCAAATGTGGCTAAGCTATTAGGTGAGTTTTCTGACTATTATTATCAAGTGGTAACCCCCAGTATTGACGAATATATGAGCAGTAATAAAAGTTTTGTAGATAAACTTAATATAAAGCCGAATGAATTAGGCTCATATGGGATGAAAGTAGGAGACTTTGCTAAAGCTTGGGATAAGAATGAAGAACTATATTTTGCCGTGGTTAGTGGAGATAATTTGAAGGCCAAAGAGTTAATGCTGGATGGTGCAGATCCTAGCCATATTTTCTTTGGTATGTTTAAGATCATAAATGTTGTGCTAAAACGAGATAACTTAGATCTATTTAAGTTTATAATTGAGAACTCTAAGAATATCGATTTTGAAAGCAAAGATCTTTGGAATCAAACGACCTTTGAGATTGCTAAAGAAGCAGGTGAAGAGACTTATGCGTTGATAAAAGATCTTGATAAAAAAGAAGAAGAGGTGCCTGAGTTCATCGAGATAGAATATTATCCTGAAATTTTAACACAAGCAGAGGAACTGCATACTCCTTCTGAGCAATTAGTAACAGTACAGAATATGGTGTAGTAACATGGACTTCACAAAAATGCATGGTATAGGTAATGATTTTGTTATAGTAAACAATATAGGTAAGCCAAGGCTCGTATTAACTAAGGATGAAATTATGAATCTATGTAATCGCAACTATGGCATAGGGTGCGATCAACTAGTCATGTTGGAATCATCAGAAGACGCTGATTGTAACATGTATATATATAATCCAGAAGGCTCAGAGTCGGGTGCTTGCGGTAATGCAACAAGATGTGTTGCCAAGTTATTAGGGCTTAAGGAAAGTACAGTTCGAGTAGGAAATAGAAAACTCATAGCTACTTTACACGAAGATGGCGAGGTAAGTGTTGATATGGGGCCATATATTCAAGGTCAGTCGCTTGGGGTTCTTGGGTATCAAGGTTATATGGTAAATATTGGTAACCCGCATTTTGTGACATTTATAACCCACCTTGATTTGTTCGATCTTAAAAGCATTGGGCCGCGACTTGAACATCATCCAATATTTCCAGAGCATGCCAATATCAATTTTGTTGAGATTACTGCTAGCAACACAATCAAACTTAGAGTTTGGGAACGTGGTGCAGGTGAGACTCTGGCTTGCGGTAGCGGGGCTTGTGCTTCTTCTATAGTAGCGCATAAGTCTATGGGGCTTGAAAGTCAAATAACGGTCGCACTTCCAGGTGGCAGTTTAACTACACAGGTAAAAAGTGATAAGGTAATAATGAGTGGGCCCGCACAAAAAATTTTCACCGGCCGGTGGGAATGGAGCTGAAAGCCTCATACTATAAGCTGTCAAAGCGTTCAATTATTTTTTAAGTAGGGACTTCCATTGCTACCTGTAAGTCAGGTATACTAATAAATATAAGATGAGAGAAGTTGTTTAAAAAAGAAAAAGTCATCCTGAACTCGTTTCAGGATCTCCCTGAGACCAGGTAATGCGCTGTTTCCACCTGTTATTTAAAAACAAAACCTAGGAAATATGCGGCATCTACCTGTTAAAACAGCTATAACATATATGGAATTTTTTAAATAACAATTGGTTACTTGGAAATGTAAATCTTAACATTTCAGCAATTGACATCTATTTCAGATAAATAAATAATTCCGTAACAATAAGAGGTTAATATTATGAAAGGCACATGTGAGGAATTTTACGATACTTGGAGAGATATTAGGAATATAAGATATATGGCAGATCCAAAAGCTGTCCCTGCAGAAGAGGCTAAGAAGAAAAATGCAGCTTATAAAATAGCCAGAGACGATCAATATAAAAAGCAATTTGCTAAGAAATACTCTGATTATTTCGAGGAGATGCAAGAGAAGGATCGACTCAAAAATTTTCCTATAAAACGTATAATAGCACCATTTCATATGGTTGAGTTTGGCAAAGAGCATGTTTCTCCCTTCAGTATATTGCCATATAAGCCAAAAACTGTAGAAGAGTTTAATAACTTATTTTACTCTTCTCAAAATAAAAAACAGGCAGCAACGGCGTTATGTGTGATTGGCTTTGATCTATTGATAATATCTGCTTTTAACGTACCGCTTATATTAAAATTAACCTGCGTAGGATTAATGAGCACCTATGCTGCTTACACTATGTATGAGCGAAGTTTAGAAAAGCCATGCGAATACACATATGTACCATATACATTAGAACAAATCATAAGTGGCATAGAAAAATTTAATAGCTCTGATGTGTACTACATAAGGTATCCAAATTGTGGAAGAAAATTTAGTAAACACAGCCGTATTATGGCGATTGAAAATAATGGAGAAATTACAAATGAGAGATAATACCCCTGAGTCTACTATTATAAATAGTGCTGAAGATTTTAATGCAGAGGCAATATTAAATTCAATAATGGAAGAATTTGAACAAGCAATGCAGGATGCTCGTGAATTGCAGTACTCTGCGACTTTATTACCTGAACGTAAGGATGGACCTAAACAAGCACCATTCATGCCAAAAAGCTTTTTGGACCCAAGGTTGCAAGTTACAAAGGATCTACATGCTGTATCATATGTGAAGTTGTCCAATAAATTTATGACTGAGAAAAGCAATAGATTGGCCGCATATAGAGAGCATGCCTTTCTAATCATACAAACGCATAAGAGGATATATCGTGCCGAAGTTGATCAACATCCTAAGGTGAAAGATCGCGAGCTATTAGTTGTGCAAAGGACTCATGAACTTTTTGATGACCAAGAGCACTTTATTAGAGCTTGTAAAGCCGCCTTGAAGGGGCTTATACCGGAAGAAGAAGCACTAGAAAAAGCACCACTTTATCATTGGACCTGGCTTGTAAGCAAAGAAAAGGTTGCCGAACTACTAGCAGATATAGAAAAGGATAGAGGAGATAATAAACAAGATGCACAACCATTTCCTTATTTCCGACCTGGTAATGAAAGTATTTTCAATCCTGAGAAACTCCCAAGTACAATTAAAACAGCATTATCAGGTATGGGAGCTTATGTAGCATCGGATGTTACGCGAATTGCTGTGGATAAAGTGTTTGAGTTAACTGTTATATCCTCAATATTTAGATATATGTAAGCAAGTCATTCGAAAAGAGCCTAATGCTATGGAAAAATTATGGCTTTTTTGTTACGGACTTATGGCCGCAAATTATATAGCAAGGTATGGCTCCTATAAGATATTAAAAGGCGCTATGGATATCGCAAAACCAACTGTAGAAAAGCCCAAGTACCACAGCTGTGCGACCTGGGCTCTTGAAAAACTCCATAACCTCGATATTCCAGAAATCAACAAAACCATAGAACCTGGGTTATTTGCTGCATTAGTAAATCAATTGGCGTACATTCCTAGTTTTAATGTTGGGGACAATGCGGAGGCGTTGAGAACATCAAAGGTTTTGACTAAAACGGTGCTAGCGTCATTTTATAAGAATTGCGTTCCTGAGCAGGTTAAAGAAGAAGCTATAAATCCTTATATAAGCATGATGAAATATGGCGCTGAAGAGATAAGAAATGGTTTGTTGATAGGTGGTAGTACGGGAAGTATACTAGGGAGTACTGCTTTTGCATCATGCTGTATGGGCAAATCTGATAGAAGTCTTGCTGTAGTGCTTGGGGGTAGTGCTATTGGTGCTACTACTGCTGTAGTAGGAACGCAAGGCATAAAACAGCACGCTACTGCTGCAAAAGAATTAATGAATAACTCGTGGGTGGAAAAGACGCAGCCCAGTATCATAGAGCCACAAGGGGAAGATATACAAGGCTATAATAATGGAGGCTGCACTCTTTTTTAGGTTGTTTATAACTTTTCTTGATATTGTTTCAGGATCTTCCTTAAGATGCTGAAATAAATTCAGTATGAAAGGCTATAAAGCCAGGGGGTAAACCTGTAAAAATAACAGGCAGAAGGTATTGATGGGTTAAAGCTTTTAAATTATAGCTATTTAGGCTATAATACCAAGACTCACAAATAATTAAGTGAATGCGCCTCATCTTTTGATTTTTTTAGTCGTCGCGGAACACCTAAAATATGTACAATATTATAGGTGTTCCGCGACTTCCCAAAAAACCAAAATCTATCGCGCATTCACTTAATTATTTGTGGGTCTTGGTATAATTACTGCAAAACTTGGTGCAGATTGCATGAAAATTCTTGGTATAGAAACTAGTTGTGACGAAACTGCAATGGCTATCGTAAATGATGCTAAAGAAGTTATAGCACATGCTCTTTCATCCCAAATTGGTAACCACCAAAAATATGGTGGAGTTGTTCCGGAGCTCGCCTCGCGCAATCATCTGGATGCTACACCACAGATTTACCGGGATACTATTAGAGCCGCTGGGATTGATCCTAAGAGTTTGGATGCTATTGCTGTAACAGCAGGACCAGGATTAATAGGAGGCATATTGGTTGGGGTAATGTTTGCTAAAGGGTTGGCACTTAGTATTAATAAGCCGATTATAGCTGTCAATCACTTGGAGGGGCATGCTCTCACTGCGAGATTTAGTTCAAGTGTAGAATTTCCATACCTTATGCTACTGGTTTCTGGTGGGCACTGTCAGATACTAGAAGTAATGGGAGTTGGTAATTATAATATGCTGGGCAAAACCAGAGACGATGCGGTTGGAGAAGCATTTGATAAAGTTGCTAAAATGTTAGGGCTTCCATACCCCGGTGGGCCTATAATTGAGAAGCTTGCCAGAGTTGGTAATGATAGAGCTATAAATTTACCAGTGCCTATAATACGGGATACAAAGTTTGAATTTTCATTTTCTGGACTCAAAAGTGCGGTAAAACGTTATGTAGATTCAACTGAGCCATTAACTGAAGCAGGGATAGCTGATGTTTGTGCTACTTTTCAGCGAGTAGTTGCTGATGTGCTTTGTGACAGAGTAGTTAATGCTGTGGCTGCATTTAGAGTAAAGTATCCAAGATCGAACACATTAGTAATTGCTGGAGGTGTTGCGGCTAATCAATATATCAAAGCTCGTATAAGTGAAGCAGTAGGAGAAGAATTTAATATAATAACTCCACCTATAGAATTATGTACAGACAATGGCATTATGATTGCCTGGGCAGGTATGGAAAGATTTAGGTGTGGACTGTCAAATGATTTGGATTTCGAGCCAAGGTCGCGTTGGCCATTAGAGCAGCTTAAAGAATGGAGAATTAATGAGTAAAAATGAGTTTAAAGGATTTCGTAACCAAAAGCAGCAAGTGAGAACAGCTGAAGGCCGCAAGATGTCGTCAATCAAATGGCTGCATAGACACTTAAATGACCCATATGTTAGCCTAGCTAAAGCAAAGGGGTTTAGGTCGCGCGCTGCTTTTAAGTTAAAGGATATTTTTGAAAAGTATCCTGAGTTTAAACGAGCTAAGGTAATTGTTGATCTAGGATGCGCGCCTGGTGGTTGGTTGCAGGTGCTTATGGAGGTGTGCCCAAAGGCAACCCTAATTGGTTTAGACCTCAAAGAGGTTGAGCCAATTGATGGAGTGGAATTAATTGTAGGTGATTTCTTAGAAGAGACAAGCTTTCAAAAGCTTGAGCAGATTCTGCAGGATAAGAAAGTTGAATTGCTATTATCAGATATGGCTTCTAACTCCAGTGGAGACAAGGAGGTTGATCATTTCAGAAATGTTGAGCTGATAGAGATGGCTCTAGAATTAGGTAATAAACACCTTGAAAAAGGTGGCAATTTCGTTGCAAAATTTCTGCGCGGCAGGGAAGAAGAGGGTTTGCGCACAAAACTCAAGCAGTCCTTCAAATCTATAAAACTCTTCAAACCAAATACGAGCTATGCTGATTCTTCTGAAGTGTTCTTAATTTGCTTGAATTTTAAGGGATAAAACTCGAGCTCTTAAATTACACAGAAGCAGACCATGCACAAAATTATTAACTCAAAATGACGCATATCCTTCCAAGCGAGCAGCAAGTGGAGTGTAAAATCCACTCCACATTGCTAAACATAATTGCGAACTACTATTTCGCTGGGGCGCCACTCAGTTCTTTTGCAGTGTTATTGACAAACTCAGCGAAACGAGGTCCTGTACTAGTTTTCAAATAGTTCAGTAACATAGGACGAGATTTCTCCCTTAAGTCTTCATCCACTATTGCTATACAGTAAGCTTCCAGATCATTAAAACTTGTAACCTTCACTACATCTGGATTGACCATTGTTGTATTCACACTACTAGTTACAGCAGGAGTGCCACAAACATTGTTGATATGCTTAGTTAGAAAATTAAAAAGCTCTTTATAATCAGAGTTAGATACAGCTAATATATTTAGCATGTTACCGCACCTGCTTTCAGCCGACTCAACTGACTGTTTAAAACAAGTAACGATATTTGTAGTTCCATCCGGTGCAAGAGGCAATTTATTTTTGTCAAAAACAACCATCCCACCACTTACCGATGCACAACCTCCGAGAGTGAACATTTGAATTATGCCAAGTGGATTGCTACATTTTATAGCTAAACATCCATCTGAAGCAATGCTGCCAAAGTCAAATCCTTCACCATTTCTAATGTATACAGTATCCTTAGTTATAAGCAGAGATTTTCTTATTTCTTCTCCCATCAATCTTACTAAGCTCTCTACAACTTGGAGTTTTACTTGTTCGTCGTTAGATCTTAATGCGACCCTACATTTATATCCTCCTCCAACATTGGCAGAATATATAGTAACCTTAGGTAATGCTTTCTCTTCTTGACATCTAGCTTTCAAAGTCTCTTTGCCTTCTGGGCTTGCAGAAACTTTATAGAGTCCTTCGTCTGTGCGCGAGTGGCTAATACCCAGTTCATTTGCAATGACGGTTGCCGCAGTCTCAGAAGCAAAATAATAAGTAGTATTATCATTACTTAGCTTGTGCTCTCTTTGTACAACACCTTGTTTTTTTAACCAATCTTGAAATTCTTTCATATCAATATCCTCTTATATAAATTTATAACTTGCCTAAGCTTTGTTCAGCCTGTACTACAAAATCGACAAAACTAGGTCCAACGCATTCCCGTATAGCATTTGATAATATGATACTATAGCTGTAAGAATCTCTCTCATCTCCACCATGCATCATACCACAAAACGCAGTTAATGACCTATGTTGCATCAAATTGATCGTAGTGTGTGTATGCTCTTTAAAGCACTTAGTCAAAAAATCCATGAGTTGATTACTGTCAAATCTTTCACAACTATCTCTTAATATCTTCACACATCTATTATCAATAGGATCTTGAAAATTGGCTACTATGTTCGACTTTTTATCAGCAACAAGTGGCAAGCGGTCTGGGTTAAAGATTATAAGGTTTCCTTGCAAATCTATATCTTTGCCGGTAAGCGACATCATGTGCCGCAAAGCCTCAGCTGCAGAAGACATACCGCAATTTATAGCTAAACTTCCATTATGCTCTACGCTTCCATAATCAAAACCTTTATCTTTAATGGTGCCATTATTATTGTTGATGTATACAACAAGGTCATCACCGTAACTAAGCATGTCAGATGCTTCGTCTTCACCCATAACATTCACAAAGCCTTGAATAAAGTTTCCTTTTATTTTGGAATCGTTAAATTTAAACGCAGCTTTACAGCCTTCTTCTGCTTTTACAGCAGCAGAATATATCACAACTTTAGATGGGTTCACATCCAAATCTTCACGCGCTCTTTTTAAGATTGCTTCCTGCTCAGGGCTGATTGCTAATCTATGAAATCCCCTAAATCTATCATTGCTCGCTTGTATCTTACTAGGTTGGGTGGCCGCTTTGAAGTAAGTATTTTCAAAAGCACGTGCCATCGCTAAGTCCTTAAACAAATAAACTTTTTCATTTGGCTCTACAGCCATTTGAGTTTGTATCTTCTCAACACCTTGTTTATGTAACCAATTTCTGTACTTTGTATTATCCTTCATATGCATCTCCTAATAAGTAACATTGTTATGTTAATAAAATCGTGACGGCACTGTATCACATAGCTATTTGTTCGCAAGAAGATTATTTGCAAATATTTAATCTAGAATCTCTTTCTCTAATACGCCCCAGAGATTGGACTTTAGGGCCCAACCAATAGCATTGTCAACACGGACGTTGCACCATTCTTTCTGGCATTTTTTTAGCTTACCAATAGCACCCAACTGAATGCGGGCCATTGGGTAAGAGTTTTCATCTGGATAGCGGAATAAGATCAATTCAGAGTTGCGTTCTAAATACATGGGCTTTTTAGTCTTATAATGGTTGGTTATGAACATAACATTCCGTACGCCAGTAATTAAGTTCTCATGTATCCAGCCTTCTGCTCCATCATGGTCACGCAGTTTGCGCCAATTCTCAAATTCGGCCACAAGTTGCATTGGATATCCTTTACGCTTGTAGCTCCAAACGATAGGAAATTTTACATTTGGACCTTTTCGTAAATTTGTATCAGAGGATTTTAACACAACAAACCTAGGTACTGGCAATCCGGTAACTGTGCCGACCTCTTTTGCGAACGCCATAGTTGCAACGAAGCTAAGCAATAGAAGGAAACTAAGAGTTTTTAAAATGTGCATATACTTTCTGTGCTATTTCATCTGAGACAAAGCCTTCTATTTTTCCGCCCAATCGGGCCATTTCTTTCACAAATCTTGATGAAATAAAATGTCCTGCTTCATTAGCTGGAATAAACAATGTCTCAACTTTTTGGTTGATTTTATGATTCATATAGGCCATTTGGAATTCATATTCAAAATCGGATACGGCTCTAAGTCCCCTTATAATTACCCCAGCTTTAGAGCGTTCTGTAAATTCAACTAGCAGTCCTGAAAATGGAGTAACTTCTACACTAGCACTAAGTTTTGGGAGCTTGGCAACTTCATCCCTAACCATTTCTACCCTCTCCTTTAGCGAAAAGAGAGGTGATTTAGTAGTGTCTTCGGCAACACCGATAATAATGCTGGGGAATATCTTGATTGCGCGTTTTATAATTTCCATGTGACCACGAGTTATAGGGTCAAATGTACCGGGATAGATAGCTTTAACGTGTGACATAATAGAAATCCACTTTTTCTAATATTTAACACTTAAACCGAAATCATTCAATGCATCATTGAAATAATCTGGTAACTCAGCATTAAATTTATAATGTTTGCCTTTTAGTTCAAATTCAAGTTTATAAGCATGGAGATACAACTTGTCAGCTACGCTATTTGCAACTTCTGAGCGAGTGCCGTATTTATCATCCCCAATTATTGGGCACCCCAAAGAGCTCAAGTGCACCCTAATTTGATGGGTTCGCCCAGTTATAATATCAGCTTTTATAAGAGAATATTTATCTGCAGCCCGATCAAGTACCTCATAGTATGTAATCGCGTGCTTACCTTTTGCGTCTGGCTTTACCTTTTCAAAGTTGGTCTTAGGATCAGTAAGTTTGTTTATGGGGATATCAATTTTACCGCTCATATTTTTTGGTACATTTAGGCAGAGAGCTAAGTAGGTCTTGTGAAAGTTTTTACGCTTAATAATTTCTGAAAGCTCAGCTGCAATATTCGCTTTACGCGCGAGTACTAGTAAGCCGCTAGTGTCCTTGTCGAGCCGATGCACTAGTTTTGGTTTTTCGGAATACTCAAACTTTAAGTATACGGATAGGTCATCGACACTTACTTTAATTTTACTTCCTCCTTGAACAGCAAGCCCGAAAGGTTTGTTAAGTACAATTATATGTTCATCCCTAAATATCACAGCATCTTGGATGAGGCTTATGTATTTGTCGTTCATCCTGGGTTCTGGGCGGGGCATATCCTGTTCTTGAAGACTTGGATATATTAGCGTATCACCACTAGTTAATTTGGTTGATATATCAGCACGCTTCCCATTAAGCTTTATTTGCTTTTTGCGGGTGAGCTTAGCTATGACCCCAAAGCTTATATTAGGATGATGCCTTTTAAAGTATCTGTCCAACCTGATGCCATCATCGTCTGCAGTTATGGTTATTGTTTTCAACTTCATTTTTTTACACAAATAATATGGGTTATTATATCATCTTTTATTTCCACTGGCACCAAATATGCTAATATTAACTGGAATTGGTGTAACTAAATTTCATATGAGACTTAATATGGTAAGATTCTTATTATTCCTAGTACTAGTTCCAGTATATGCGTTGGCAGTTGAGTTAAGCCCCAAGCAATCTCATAACGCGCAGCAATTATATGAAAGCGTGCGTTGCCCCACGTGTGTTGCTCAATCAGTTAAGGATTCTGATACTATCGCATCTTCTCAAATCCGAGAATTCATAGACCGTAGGATCGAGCTTGGCGAATCAGATGATGCAATCCTTAACGCGCTTAGGCAATATTATGGTCCCGAGATCACCTTCAAGCCGCCTGTAAAGCTACATACACTTTTGCTTTGGTGTTTGCCACTTGTATACCTGATATTTGCGATATACCGCTTATTTAAATTCAAAACTAAGAATCTCATAATAAACGCTTCCCTTAGGCGTGATGACCTCAATTGAATCACCAACGCGCTTTCCAAGTAGAGCGCGTGCGACTGGAGACGCAACCGAGATATGGCGTTGAGCCACATCGGCTTCATAATCACTTACAATTTTATATATAATCTCTTCATTGGTTTCTTCATTTACCACACGAACTGTTGCACCAAATTGTACAATGTCAGAAACAATTGTAGAGATCTCAATAACATGAGCCCTAGAAAGCTTGCCTTCCAAATCAGCGATTTTGGCTTCAATAAAACCCTGTTTCTCTTTGGCAGAATGATATTCAGCATTCTCTGACAAGTCGCCATGAGCTCTTGCTTCTGCTATCGCAGAAATGATACTAGGGCGCTCAACAGTTTTAAGTTTATGCAGCTCTGCTTCCAGCCTTTTATACCCACTTGGGGTGATGGGAAATCGTTGTGGCATAATACACGATCATTAATTGTTACGCGAGCACTCTATACCGAATCAAATAAATTTGCAAATTTAAGAAATATTATCGCAATATCTAAGGTTTTATCCACTATTCGGACAGTTCTTGCGACCTTCTTATGGCTGCTTCAAACGCATTTTTAATAAGTTTATATAATATATCGTCTTCCCCAAATTTTTGTAGGGCTTCATAGGTGGTGCCTTTTGCGCTTGTTACCATAGCTCGTAACTCAGGCAGCGTTTTTTTAGTTTCAGAGCTCATGAGAGCTGATCCTATGAACGCTTCCTCAGCCAATTTGTGGGCGATATCTGGGGCAAGACCGTGTTCAGTGGCGATTTGTGCTAGTAGCTCAGTGAACATAAAGTAATATGCAGGGCTACTTGCGGAAGTAGCTACCACTACATCCATTAAATCTTCATCTTTCAGCCAAGTAAAATAGCCGGCTTTTGCGAAAATGTGCTCTACAATTTTAAGCTGTGAGCCAGTGACTTTGGAATTATGGACGGCCGCGGTAGCTCCGCGACCCACAAGTACATTGATGTTTGGCATAACACGGACAATCGGATGGTTTGGAAAGAACTTCTCAAAGTAGCTAATTGTCTTGCCTGCGGCTATGGATATAACCATAGTAGGAAGACCATCCAAAAATTTTTGATAGTGAGGCAAAATCTCCGGCATAGTCTGTGGTTTGACTGCAAATAGTATAGCATCATAAGTAGCCCCTATAGGATAGCTTTCATGAACCTTAAGTTTAAGTTCATTTACTACTAGTTGATGATGTGGGCTATCATCTGGCAAAACAACTTCTATATCTTTATGTGAAAAATAAGGAGAAGCTAGCATGCTTTTTGCTATTGCTGATCCCATGTTGCCACATCCTACAAATAAAATTTTCATCAGTATACTCCATTAACTGTTATCCTTTAGGGCTCTAAATATTCCATATAAAGTCCTTACGTCTTGCTCACTAAGTGAGGCTTTGATAAATAAATTACCAATATTACGTACCATAGTTGGACGCATTTTGGCTGACTTGAAGAAATTTACTTCCGCTAGTGAGTCTTCCAAAAAGTTTAGCATATGCATTATATCACCCTTGCTAGCTTTAGGAGATAGCGTACCTTTAGTTTCCATTACTAGGTCTTTCTTTTGCAGCTCATATGCTATAACCCCTACAGCCTGAGCTAAGTTAAGCGAAGGATTAAGCTCAGAAGTTGGGATCTTTACTATATAGTCACACAATACCAACTCGTCATTCGTGAGCCCTGTGCGTTCGCAGCCAAATAGGAATCCAGTTTTTAACGCTTCTGAACCCATACCACTTATATCCCAAGGTTTGATACTATCCTTGACCATAAACCTGTCCAGCGAGGCTGTTCCATAAAGGAGGTTAATATCTGCTATTGCAGAAGCATTATCTGGATAAACCGTAAGCCGATCCAAAATGAATGCTCCATGAGCTGCAAGCTCATAAGCTTTTGGATTCGGCCAGCCGTCTCGTGGAGCAATAATTCTTAACTCGCTAAGCCCAAAGTTGCTCATTACACGCGCGGTTGCACCAATGTTCTCTCCCATTTGGGGGCGGGATAAGATAATTACTTTAGACATATATAATTGAATACCATCCGTAAAGGTCATGCCGGGCTTGAGCCCTTTATCTCCCCACTCCTTAGGAGATCCTGAAACTAATTCAGGATGACTATTGCTTGTGCTTTAAGCACAACTCTCTGATCTTATATTTATTAGTATACTTGACTCGAAAGGCTTATGGAAGTCCCTGCGTAAAATATTTTTGTATGGAATATCACGCATATAACCTAGGTTATTAGTAGATGAACAAAAAGGCCCATAAAAATATTTCATGAGCCTTTTAATAACAGTTAACTACAGAGTAGATTAATTATCGTTAACTGAAGTAAAGTTAAGGGTCTTGATCAACTCGCGGCTGGCGCGGAAGTAAAGAGAACCTCTGTCATCAGCTTCGATGATTTCGCCGCTCTTTGGATTCCTAACTTTGCCTTTAGCGCGTTTTTTTACAACTAAAGATCCAAAGCCTCTGATCTCAACGCGATCACCGCAAACGAGCGCGGTAGCCATTTCATCAAAGATGGTGTCAACTGCCTTTTCAAGTTGAAGTGGAGATAGATGCGAGTTTTGACCGCAAATATCACTAACTAGTGTTTTTTTATTTAATCCGTTTTTCATGGTAATAATATAATTTATTTTTCACATAACGCATTTTAAGCGAAAAGAATGCATAAGTCTAGAGAAATTAAGTTAAATTATTATTAAACATGGTTTTTAAGATCTGACTTAAGTTAGCAGAGGTTTCTAATAGTTTATCCAACTTACTTTGAGTTGGCATGAGCTCATAATCTCTGATTTTTATATCAGAATGTAGCTTTTTGTTCTCAACAATCCAGTTAAAAGCTGTATCTTCATCGCCTACAGCGTCAATAAGCCCTAGTGCAAGTGCTTGTCTACCAGTGTAGGATCTGCCGTCGGCAATAGGCAATAATTTCTGCAAAGGAATATTCCTTCTTTCTGATACCACATTTACGAAAGACTCATAAATGTCCTTCACTAGGGAATCCATGGATTCTCTCATTTCTGGAGTCACATGCTCAGTCATCATTGGTCCGCCCTTAAGAGGAGATGATTTAAAGTTGTGAAACTTCACTCCAAGTTTATCTCCTAAGTCCACCACATCAAAGCTTTGGGCAAATGCACCTATAGAGCCAGTTAAGGATGCCGCATGGGCTACCAGATAGTCTCCTCCGATTGCTATCATATAAGCTGCAGAAGTAGCGGAATCTCCCATGACAATTGCGACTGGCTTGTTCTTCGCGATCTTGCGAACGGCGGCATAAATACTCTCTCCACCAACCGGTGAGCCGCCACCACTGTTTATGTTGATTATAACGCCTTTAATATAGATGCTTTCAGCGATTTTTTTTAGGTTATCTATACGATGTGGCTCGTTGGTTATGTCCCCATTTATATGGACTCTAGCTATACACTCTCCATCTATTACCGAAACCTTGCGGAATTCTCTACCGGTAAATAAGGAGAGGGCTAGAAGAAGGAGGCATACTATGGCAACAAAGCGCCAGTTAACGGCCTGCCTTTTAAGGTTGATGCGATCTATGATCTGGTCCGGAGTAAGTGCCATAAACCACTGCAAGAATTAAATTTACGATGATTCAGAGTCTAACAATGGTAGGAGCTTGTGTAAAGCAAAAAAGCGCGTCAAAAGGTTGTTCTGACAGACAAGGCAGAAAGCGTGCTAAAGCTTTTGACAGATGGATAAATAGTATGTACAATACCTTCATATGAATTTATTGATTTTGAAAGAATATGTATCACTCCTTTGATACGCATACTGCTGTTAAAAGCTTCGTCAAGAGCGGCATGAAGACAGAACTTGCGGAGGCCGTTGTGAAAACAATCGCTGCTAGTCGTGAGGCTGACTTAAGTCATCTTGCCACTAAAGTTGATCTTGCAGAAGTGAAGGCAGAGGTCGTGCAGGTAAAGGCGGAACTCTCTGTTGAAATTGAGAAAGCCAAAAACGAGACTTTAAGATGGGTTATAGGCTTGAATATCGCTACAATATCTGCTGTTGCAGCTATGTTTAAGTTCTTTATCCATTGATATTGCACGTATAAAAGCCTGTTTTCATCTGCCTAATGTAGTGTAAGGCGAGCCTTGCCTACCTTGAGGTTTGAGCCGCATACTTAAGATGCGATTCGCAGTATGACTGTAGGGATAATGCTACGTTGGCCATTGTTCCAGCGAACATGCTGTAATGCGTTAAAGGATCAGTTCCTTCTGCCAACCCTGTAGGGGGCGCTACCTCTCCGGCTCTGCGTTCTATCTCTTTCTCCATAAGTGCACTTATACCAGTTCTTGCTTCACTTACCTCTCCCTTAAATGTTTCCCAGAATTTAGCTATATCCGATGGCATGTTGTACCCCATGGCAATAGAAAGCGCAGCGATACCAGCTCCGGTTAAAGCCAGTGGTGCATTGAGAGTGGCGCCTCCTGCAGCCAAGAGTGCTGCTCCGGCTAAGAATATTGCAACGATTCCAACAAAGGCTGTTACGGCTGTGATTATAAGAGCTACAGATTTGGTTATTTCCCAGCCTATATTACTTCTATATTCCCTAGACTCGTCAAACTTCTTGGCAAGCGCTTCTGCTTGGTAAAATATTTGGTTACAAGTTGAAAGTACAGCATCTGCTTTAGACTCGAAAGTATTTTCATAAATTAATTCCTGTATTTCGGTTTCAGGCTTTGGTCTTTCTCCTTTTTTTAGTATCTCACGCAGCATCTTGTCTGCCTCTGCTTTGGCCGCCGCTTCTCTTTGGGATTCAGTTTTCTTAGCTTCTTGCCTTTCCGCTTCTGTACCCATCTTGGCATACTTAACCTTGCGCCACTGCTCAACCATTTCGAAAGTTATCTGGGTATCTAGTCCTACATCTTTCAGAAACTTGTTCACTGCATTTTCAGTAACTGCGCGCATGTTAGATTTTAAACGTTCGGTACGAGCATCTCTTGTTTCACCAGGCTTTCGTTCCTGCGCAGCATGCTGCGTAGCTGCAACTCTGAAGCCTTTTTCTAGTTCTTTCTTTAAGCTATCCGCTTCTTTATATATAGCTTTACTAAGCTCTCTCGCTCTTGCTGTAGCTTCTTTCTTTTCTGCTTCGTTTATTTGTGCAGGCGTTGCCACAGTTTTCATATCAATAACCTAAATAAATTCTGTCTCATATAAGCAGTATCGCAACTAGAGGTTAACAACTGGTTAATTAGATACACTTTTCTTAGCTTATATTTATAGTATACCTGATGCAAAATTGGTATGGAAGGCCCTGATGAAAATAATTTTAAGCGACCTTAGCCTTAAGCAAGTCGTGGATGTGGATTATACCAATCGGCTTTCCATTTTCTACAGCGAAGCAATTAGTGATTTTCTTGCTGTTGAGAATATATAACATCTCTGCTGCATATAGATCTGGAGAGACGGTTATTGGGTTTTTTGTGATTAGTTCGTCTACCTTGGTTATTCGGTAATCTAGGCCTATGTGACGCCTTAAGTCACCATCAGTTAATAAACCTACTAGGTTGCCGCTTTCATCCACGACACCTACGCAGCCAAACCGTTTTTTGGTTATCTCCAAAATTGCTTCGCTAACGGTGGTACCAAGCTTGATGAGGGGCAAATCGTCACCAGTATGCATTAATTCTCTTAATTTAGTGAGCTGTGCACCTATGCTGCCGCCTGGGTGGAATACTTTGAAGTCTGAATGGCTGAAGCCGTTGCGCTCAGATAGCACAACCGCGATTGCATCGCACATGGCAAGCATCATGGTAGTTGATGTTGTTGGCGCCGGTAACTTAGTAGCCTCCGCGATATTGGGAAGCACTATGTTTTGGTCGCAAGTTTTCACCATACTGGAGTTTGCATTGCGACATATGCCTATTGTGTGTATACAGAAGCGTTTGCAGTATTCAATTACTTGAGATAATTCCTGAGACTCACCAGAATTGGATAGAAACACCATTGTATCAGCTGCAGTAATCATGCCCAAATCTCCATGAAGAGCTTCTACAGGATGGATAAACATGGATGGAGTTCCGGTAGATGCGAGGGTTGATACGAATTTTTTGGCGATCAACCCGCTCTTGCCTACGCCAGTTGCAATTACCCGTCCTTTAGTTTTTAGCAGAGAATCTATGACGGCGAGAAAGTCGTCTCCTAGAGAACCTTTAATAGCAGCGAGTCCCTCGATCTCTTTATCTATGACTTCGCGTGCGAGAGCAAGTTCGCAGAATTTATTATTATTTGCTAAATTGTTTTGCATACATAACCTTTTTATTTAGGAACATTATAACACAAGTGTGTTTGACAGGCACTCTAAAATATGGTTAAATTCTAACCTTAATTGACTTGCATGAATCTATGGGGCTATGGCGCAGTTGGTAGCGCGTTTGAATGGCATTCAAAAGGTCAGCGGTTCGAACCCGCTTAGCTCCACCATTTTAAAGCATAAATGAATAATCTCGATTTTGTATTGATAATCTTTTCCGCCATGTTGCATGCGGGTTGGAACTTCTTTACCAAAAAAACTGAGGCGAATAAAATCTCGATTTTATGGTTCGGCTGGGTGATTGCTGGCATTGCTGTGCTACCTATCGCTATAATATTCACGGATTTTTCCACCTTCGATTATAGCTGGATACCATATCTAATACTTACTGGCATTGCGCATGCAGCATATCTTTATACCTTAGGTAAGTCGTATAACATAGGCGAGATGTCGCTTATATACCCTATATCTAGAGGGCTTGCGATTTTCTTCACTATCTCCATAATGCTTCTTTTTAAATGGGAGAGTATATCTGGCCAAGGCGCGTTAGGTGTCATGTTTTTGATATTAGGTATTATTTCTATAGCCATTAAACGTTTGAGAGATTTGGAAAAGCGTGCAGTTATGATGCTTTCCGCGCGTACTGGCCTTTTTATCTCGATTTATTCTATAATTGATAAAATGAGCTTAAATCACATTCCACCACTCTTTTACATTACTATGATGTTTATAATAACTTCATTAATCTTATTGCCTATCGTTATGCAGCACGTTAATGGTCATACTTGGGTGGTTATAAAGCGTCATAAAGCCTATAGCGGGGCCATTGGTCTGGTGAGCTTTTTTACGTATTACTTAGTGCTACTCGCAATGAAAACATCTCCTGCTTCTTATGTGGTTGCATTGAGGGAGACATCAATTGTGTTTGGAAG
>CAYWJW010000013.1:0-32701 GCA_964458795.1 uncultured Candidatus Jidaibacter sp.
AGACTTAGTGAGTTTTTCTTTAAATCCATCTGCCTCATGTTTGCCGATTGCAACATATGGTGCATTATAAATGTTCTCAAATTGCGAAGAGAAAATATGCTTAATTAAGGGCATAGTTATAAGCCCTGCGCACCTAAGCAAGTTCGCCTTCCCAGAGGTCCAGCTAAAAGATTCATTCATCACCTCAAGTAGATCACCTTCAAGGCCTAGTTTAGTATTTATAAAATTAACGAAATAGTTTAACATACAGTCGGTTCTCTTGTTTTTAGGCATTATACCATACTAGACTCAATCAATGGAAGTACTAATGCAAAATTCTTTATAGAGCACCAATTGATTGACAAAATCGGCATAATAAACTACCTATTAGTCTAACTGATAAAAGAATATAAGTACTGATGCACCTTTTGCTAGCCCTGTTTTTTGTTATCTTTGCACCTGCTTCCATGGCGGATGATAGTTTGGAGCCCAAACAGCCTAAACAGGTAGATTGGCAGTTTGATGGGCCGTTTGGTACATTTGACCGCGAATCTATCCAGCGTGGGTTTAAAGTTTATAAAGAGGTATGTTCTGCTTGTCATTCACTTAAGAGGGTTGCATTTAGAAGCTTGGCAGAAATTGGGTTTAGTGAGGAAGAGATCAAGTCGTTAGCTGCTTCATATTCAGTTAAGGATGGTCCGAATGATGAGGGTGAGATGTTTGAACGTCCCGGTCGCCCCTCGGATTATATAGTAGGGCCATACGCCAATGATAACGCAGCAAGAGCTGCGAATAATGGAGCATTACCACCTGATTTATCACTAATTATAAAAGCTCGCAAACATGGAGCAGATTATGTGTATTCGTTGCTTACTGGGTACGAAACCCCGCCCCCTGGTGTTCAGTTAGGAGAAAACATGTATTATAACCCTTACTTTTCAGCTGGAGGGTCACAACTGGCTATGACGCCTCCGCTAACGCAAGCTGGACAAGTTGCATACATAGATGGAGTTACTCCAAGCATAGACCAAATGGCTAGAGACGTTGTAAACTTTTTGCAGTGGGCTGCTGAACCAGAGATGGAGGAACGCAAGTCTCTAGGGGTTAAAGTTATTATCTTTATGTTGGTTTTTACCGGTCTGTTCTATTTAGCATATAAACGCATATGGCGAAATGTGAAGTAATCAAATATGAAAGAGATGGAAAAAGTTGGAACAATCGCAGGCCTGTTAACCACTATCAGGTTTTTACCACTATTTATTTGCCAGTTTTTGGGTGCTTTTAATGATAGTCTCATACGTATGGCTATGATGACGTTAGTCACATACTATTCTTCGGACTTATCAGATGTGTGGCGTTCAGTGGTAATAACCCTTGCACTTGGGCTATTTATGCTGCCATTTATGCTATTTTCAGTTTTAAGTGGGCAATTAGCGGATAAGTTTGATAAGAGTAAACTGATAAGGTGGATAAAAATCACATCGATTTTTGCTACTCTCGTTGGAATTTTGGGATTCTATCTACACAGTTATACCATATTATTACTCGCATTGTTTCTATTTGGTATTGAAGCTGCGCTCTTTGGGCCTTCTAAATACAGTATTCTGCCAGATCATATCGAAAAGCATGAACTAATCGCCGCAAACGGTTTGATTGAGGCTGGAACTTTCATGGCTATCCTACTTGGAATGATACTGGGTGGGGTAATTATTTCAAGTAGCGGGGGTAAAGTTGACGCTACTGCATTTTTCTTAATAGCGGTATCGGTAGGTGGTTTAATAGCTAGTTTGTTTATTCCTAACACTGATCCAGCTGCTGAAAAGTTAAGGTTAAATTTCAATCTATTTACAGATATTAAGGATGCTGTAGAATATGCTAGAAAAGACCATGACATATTTTTAGCCATCTTAGGAATATCTTGGTTTTGGTTGATTGGAGGCATTATGATGTCACAACTGCCAAACTTTACCAAAGATAACTTATTCAGCGATTATTCAGTATTTACGTTATTACTTACCATGTTCTCTTTAGGTACTGGAGTAGGGTCTATAGCATGTAATCACTTGCTTAAGGGGCGTATAGACACACAGTATGTCCCAATTTCAATGCTTCTTATGACCTTATTCATGTTCACCTTCTGGTACTCAAGCACATTTTTTACTGAGAAAGAGAGCTTGCTTGGTATACATTACTTTCTATCGACTTTACATGGACTGGCAGTTGCAGGTTCGGTGCTGATGTTAGCATTTTTTGGTGGGATATACATAGTGCCGCTTTACGCGCTGCTACAAGTAATGTCTAAACGCTCGCATCGTGCACGTATTATTGCGATTAATAATCTTATGAATGCCGTATTTATGGTTGGAGCAAGTGTAATTTCAATTATACTTCTTGCCATAGGTGTGACGGTATCAAAAGTAATTTTGATACTTGCCATAACCAACTTTCTTACAACGGTTTATATAGCCAGAATTCTTCCAGATCAAATACTCAAGAGTATTGCTCAGACAATATTTCGTTTGATCTATCGTGTAGAAGTTATTGGAATTGAGAACTTTTATAAAGCGGGGGATAAAGTTTTGATTATTGCTAATCACGCTTCATTTTTGGACCCCCCACTGCTTGGTGCTTTTTTGCCGAAAAGGCTTGTATTTGCAATCGATACTTTTCAAGCCAAGTCGTGGTGGATCAAACCTTTTTTAAGCTACTTTAGAGCTTTTCCCATAGATCCTACCAATCCTATGGCAACCAAGACATTAATCGAGAGACTCAGGAATAACGAACCGGTAGTAATCTTCCCGGAAGGGCGCATTACAGTTACCGGATCCTTGATGAAAATTTACGAAGGTCCTGGGTTAGTAGCAGATAAGGCAGGGGCAAAATTGCTACCTATAAGGATTGATGGTGTTCAGTACAGTACTTTCTCAAGGCTAAAGGGGAAAGTTAAGCTTAGATTATTCCCAAAGATTACTATAACCATTATGGAGCCAAAAAAGCTTGATATCCCGAGTAATATATTAGGGCGTCAGCGTAGGTTAATAATTGGTAAGCAACTTTATGATATAATGTCCAATATGATGTTTGAAGGTAGTGAGCATGAAAGCACACTATATGAAGCAATGCTAGATGCTAAAAGGCAATTTGGATCAAACTACACAATCTTGGAAGATGCCGATCATAATAAGTTAAGCTATCAACGTTTGACCATGGGAAGCATAGCACTGGGCTCTAAAATAGCAGCGATTGCAAATTCCAAAGAGAATGTAGGAGTGTTCTTGCCAAATGTGGTCGGTGGTGCTTTGACATTTTTTGCTATCCAAGCTTATGGCAGGGTTCCAGCCATGTTAAACTACTCTACCGGAATTAGGAACATTATAGCTTGCTGTAGAAGTGCTCAGGTGACGCATATTTTAACGGCACATAAATTTATTGAGAAGGCTGGCTTCCAAAACATAATTACTGCTCTTGAGGCTGAGGGGATCAACATCCATTACCTTGAAGATATAAGAAACTCTATAAGTGTTTTTGATAAACTTCTAGCCACGGTTCTTGCATATTTTCCTAGGTGGTATTATGAATTTATCAATAAAAACCATCCTATTGATTCTAATGATCCGGCTGTGGTGCTATTTACTTCAGGATCTGAAGGAACTCCAAAAGGTGTGGTGTTATCACATTCTAACATACAGTCCAATATTAAGCAGATAGCTAGCTTCGTTGACGTAGCACAGCATGACAGTATATTCAACGCATTACCAATATTTCACTCTTTTGGGCTAACAGGTGGGTTGTTAATGCCTGTTATAAGTGGAGTTAAAAGTTTCCTTTATCCTTCACCCTTGCATTATCGCATTATCCCAGAAATGGTTTATGGAACTAGCTCTACAATAATGTTCGGTACTGATACTTTCTTAAGCGGCTATGTAAAATATGCACATCCATATGATTTCTTCAGTGTTAGATATATATTTGCAGGTGCGGAGAAGTTAAGAGAAGAGACTAGAAAAGCATATATGGATAAATTTGGCATCCGTATTTTCGAGGCGTATGGTGTAACCGAAACATCTCCAGGTGTGGCACTTAACACGCCAATGCATTACAAGGCTGGTAGTGTAGGTAGAATTTTGCCAGGCATGAAATACTATCTTGAACCAGTTGAAGGCATTGAGAAAGGCGGACGGCTTATTCTGGCTGGTCCTAATGTGATGGTTGGGTATCTAAAAGTCGATAAACCAGGTGTGATGCAACGCCCGGAATATGAGATTGAAGGCAAAGTGAAAAAAGGGTGGCATGATACTGGGGATATAGTTGATATTGATGAAGATGGTTATATAACAATTTTAGGGCGTGTTAAGCGCTTTGCAAAACTTGCAGGTGAAATGATCTCTCTTGCAGTGGTTGAGGAATTCGTGGACAAGCTATACCCGGATTACAAGTCAGCAGTGATCTCATTGCCCGACGAGAAGAAAGGGGAGGTTATTGCTTTATTTACTGAGTGTAAAAGTGCAGACCGCGAAAGCATTCACCATTACTTTAAAGCGCAAGGCCTTTCAGAGCTGTGTGTTCCAAGAATAGTTAAGGTGGTGCAAGGGTTACCCATACTTGCCACCGGTAAAATTGATTATGTTGCATTAAAAGAAATGGCTGCAAGCCTGATGAGTGAAGTAAGAGATGAGGAAGAAGTGGGAGAAGTCACAGAGTAATCCCAAAAAAGGAATATTAGATGTGGATTAGCGAGGCTAATGTATCACCCTTGTTAAAACTTTCAGTAAATTTGAGAGTTTAGTAATACTGAACAGGAAAAAGCAGTAACTATCCAAGCATTCAAGTATTCTGCAGACCTGATATTATTGCAAGGCTAGGAAATATAAGCCTGCAAGGTGCTCAATTATTTTTTGCTCAGGGACTTCCATAGCCAATATGTGTCAGCTATAATATCAAATATAATTTATTAAGTGGTATGTTATGACTTTTAAGAAAAGTTCTGAGCTAAGAGTGATAGAGGCTTCAACTTCTACCGAATGGGATGCAGTTAAGAATTTTCGTAATAAATATTTCTTCAATACTAATAACATGGATGACCCCTATACTTGGACTTTTAATCACCCTGAACATAAACATTTTATCTTGTATAAGGGTGCAGAAATTATTGGTTATGCGCATATTCAGCTTTGGCCGGATGCAAGAGCTGCAATGCGTATTATTGTGATTGACGAAACAGAAAGAAATAAAAAGTTTGGTAGGCAATTTTTAACACTCTGCGAACAGTGGTTGAAAGATCAAGATTATAAGTACATGCATGCGGAGTCTTCTCCAACAGCTTTGGCATTTTATAAAAATAATGATTATATAGAAATGCCATTTAATGACCCTGATGGTTATGAAAGTAGTGCTGAAGATATAGAAGTGGGTAAGCTATTATGAGCACAATATAAGATATATCAATGTGAGCATTTAGAGCATAAGATATCTCAGTAATCTTCATGTGAGGAAAGCAGTATGAATCAAAAAATAACTTATAGAAAAGCAACTGTCCATGACATAGAGGCCATTGTAACCTTGCTTTTAGAGGATGAACTTGGCAAAACGAGGGAGAGTGCTAGTGCGGAGCTAGATCCACGCTATATAAAGGCTTTTGCTAATATTGACTCTGATGGTAATCAGTACCTAATGGTTGCCGAAATTGGGCAAGAAATAGTTGGAACTTGTCATCTTACCATAATGCCATCCATGACTTTTACGGGGCGAACCCGCATGCAAATTGAGGCTGTACGTGTTAGCGAAACGTATAGGGGGAAAGGAATCGGTGAGTATATGATGAAGGCTGCGTTTGATTATGCAAAGTCTCGAGAGGCATCTATAATACAGCTTACAACAAACAAAAAACGTCTGCGTGCTAAACAGTTCTATGAAAATCTTGGGTTTGAGCCTAGCCATGAGGGAATGAAAATGTATTTGGAGGAAGCAGTATAGTAAGTTCTATGACTCAATCGCAACCTATGCAATTTACCCCTGTTTGGCCTCACGGAGATATACGTGAAATTTTCAAGGATGTCTTTTTCCTAACAGGAACTAATAAGATACATCATGATGGCGCTGATATTCAAACAAGCCGCAATATGATCATCATACGCAATGGTTCTGAGCTAACATTGATTAACACTGTTAGATTAAGTGAAGAAGGGCTTAAGAAGCTGGATCGCCTAGGAAAGGTTACCAATATTGTCAGAATTGGGGCTTTTCATGGTCGAGATGACGCTTTCTATAAGAGCCAATATCCAGATGCACAGCTTTGGACCTTAAAGGGAATGACCTATGATAATGGCTTAAAGTCCGACCGGGATTTAATACCAGAGGGTGCTATGCTTTTTCCCAATAGTTCCCTTTTTGTTTTCGAAACATCAGCGCTACCAGAGGGTATATTGCATATTGAACAGGATGGAGGAATATTGATTTCTTGCGATAGCATTCAAAATATAACCTCGATAGATGAATTTTACAACCTTGCCACAGCTGAATCTTTTAAAAATCAAGGTCTTATTAAGCCGGCAAATATTTCTCCTATCTGGCTTGGCGCGACTCATACAAATGCGACTGATTTTTATAGGCTACTCAAGACGAAGACTTTTCGCCATCTCCTTACAGCACATGGCGAGCCTCTGATGAATACTGCATTTGAGCAAGTCACCGCAACATATGCGCGCACTTTCCCATAAGCATATATAACACAGCCTTAGGAAGCGGAATTCATTAAGACTATAGACGAGTTGCCATGGATTGTTGAACTGAAGCGTAGGGTTCAGCATTATGGGTATAAATACGATTACAAAAGCCGTACCATAGATCAGGCGGATTACCTTGGCTCTATACCAAACTGGTTGAGTAACATATGCAACAGTCTCATGACTCCAGGAATTTTTGATAGCTATCCAGACCAAGTCATTGTTAATGAATATCTACCAGGGCAAGGCATTAGCGGCCACATTGATTGTGTCCCCTGCTTTGATAGCGCTATTTGTTCGTTAAACTTGGGTTCTAGCTGCATAATGGACTTTACTAGAGAGCAGCTCAAGCAATCCATATTACTCAGGCCAAGAAGCTTGTTAATACTAAAAGGCGACTCTAGATATCTATGGAAGCATGGTATTGCTCCGAGGAAAACGGATAAATTTCAATCTATTCAGATGCCGCAAGAACGAAGGGTATCTCTTACCTTTCGTAATGTTAAAATGCCTTCTTCATTATGAGATAGCTTGATATTTCTCAGGATTCATCACGCCGAAGCCCTATGGGCGAAGACGGATGGCTGGGGTGGCAGGATTCGAACCTGCGAATGACGACACCAAAAACCGTTGCCTTACCACTTGGCGACACCCCAGTATAGGAAAAATGTGCCTTGAATATACCGTTTTTCTGGGATTTTGCAAGCAGAAAAGAAAATATAAACCTATCTCATACTTCTTTAAAGGCCTTGAAAAAGCTATCCCTAATAGGTGATATCAGATATTCAAGGAATGTTCTGGTACCTTTTACAATGAACACAGTTACCGGCATGCCAGGGTGGAGTTTAATTGTAGCATTCAGGCGATTAATTTGTGTATCATTGATAGTAATTCTAGCTATATAATATGACTGGCCAGTCTGTTGCTCAGTGAATTTGTCTGCAGATACGTAAATTACTGTTCCCTCGATACGCGGTACTAAACGGCTTTTATAAGCTCCTAATTGAATTTTAGCAAGTAATCCTGGGTAGATGCTATCAATATCTTGTGGCTTAATCTTAGCCTCAATAATCATTTGTTCATTTTGCGGTACTATGTCGAGAATTTTATGTCCTGGAGCTATAACACCACCAACCGTATGATACTGCAAATCAGTTACAATACCCGCAGATGGGGCTCTAATATCTGTACGAGCTACCACATCTTTTATTGCATTATACTTCTCTGTAAGATCAAGGATAAGGCTGTGATTATCTCTCAATTCTTTGGACAGCTCCTTTTGATACTCATTCTCGATATTTAACATTTTTAGTTTATTTTCAGCTATGCTTTCTCTTGAAGCAGCAATCCTAGATTTTGTTTCTGCAAGGCCTGCTGTAAGCTCGTCTATATGACGTTTTAGTTCCAATAGCTTAGGGCGTAAGGCCAAACCTTTAGCAAATAAATCTTCTGTATTCTTTAGTTCTTCATGAACTAATTTGGTTTGGGACTCGTATGAAGCTTTGCGAGCTTCAAGTCCTATTATCTCCTCTTGATTCTGAGCAATACGCTCTGTAATAATAGCGTGATTGGCTTTTAACTCATCTCGCCTATATCTAAATAAATTCTCTTGTGTTCTAAGAATTTCTTTAATTTCAGGATCGGAGAAATCGAATGCCTTTTCGTTCCAAATAATTTGTTCAGCACCATCTCGTTCCGCAAGCAAGCGAGCTTGCATCGCGTTCGCAAAGTTAAGCTGAGTCGCCATTATTTGCATCTGGGCTTTGGCATTAGAGTCATTCAATTTAATAAGGATAGAACCTTTATTCACGACCTGCCCATCTTGTACAAAAATTTTCTCGATGATGCCGCCTTCTAAATGTTGAATAGTTTTATGGTGCCCAGATACTGTAACGACTCCTTCAGCTAATGCTGCGCTGTCAAGAGGTGCGGTTCCCCCCCATATAACAAACACGCCGATTCCAATTCCTATTACAGCAAATCCAAGTTTAATTGGGCCAGAAATAGTCAGCCGCAAGTCCTTTTCCACTTTTTGAGAAAAACCAGTATCATCCATGCTTTTAGTAGTCATGTATTTATGGAGTGCCTTTAAATATTCAACTTCATTCAGCCATCTAGCCCACACCCTAATTTTGAAGGTGATTTTATGTAGCAAATCTGTAAATTTTGTTTTCATTGTCAGTTCAACTTTTTATTAAGGTCAACAACTACAGGGCGTGAACCCTGATTCATTTTTTGCATTACTTCATCGCGATCTCCAAATATTGCGACAACCCCATCTTTCATTGCTAGAATCTTGTCTGCAAGGCTGAGTATCGAGGTGCGATGAGAAATTATTACGGTGGTTATTTGTGTTTCTTTGGCCCGAGAAATAGCATTAGAAAGAGCTAACTCACCAAAGCTATCTAGGTTTGCATTAGGTTCATCTAGCACTAGCAGTTTAGGATTTCCAAAGAAAGCACGAGCTAAACCAATACGCTGGCGTTGACCACCAGATAAAGTTGAGCCATCAAACCCAATCTCAGTATCATACCCTTTTGGCAATTGCAAAATCATATCATGTACACCGGCTAATTGCGCTGCACGCACTACTTCTTCTGCATCAGCTTCTTTATCCATGCGTCCAATATTTTCACGTATAGTTCCACCGAACAACTCTACGTCTTGGGGCAGATATCCTATGTATTTACCAAGCTCATCTTTATTCCAATCTGCAAGGTTGGCATTATCAATGCGTACTGTACCTACTTGTGGTTGCCAAGCTCCCACTAAAAGTTTAGCAAGAGTGGTTTTTCCAGAACCGCTTGGTCCTACAATTGCTAGAACCTCACCAGGTTCTATGCCGAAGCTTACACCTTTTACAATATGTTTATTGGTGTTTGGTGGGGTATAAAATACGTTATCAGCATCTAATTTACCTTTTGGCTCAGGAAGAGACATGCGTACTTCCTCTGAATAGTATTTGTCTATAGTATCATTGAGACGATTATATGACTGTCTGCAGGTAAGAAAACCTTTCCATGACGTAATTGCTTGTTCAAATGGAGCAAGCGCACGACCGGAAATCGAAGAACATGCTATAATGGCGCCTACTGACATTTCACCTTTAAGTACTAAATATGCACCTAAACCAGTAACGAGAATTTGCAATATTAGTCTGATAAACTTAGTAAGCTCAGATAGAATATTCTGCCTGCCACTAACCAAGTTTTGCGCCGTTTGTACTTTATTATTTATGACCTGCCATGTATTATCTATCTGCGGCAATAGACCCATAACTGATACAACTTCAGCGTTTCGGGTTGCTTGATCAACTTGTCGCATGCTGGAAATGAAATATTCATTTGAAGAGTCATGCAGTGGCTTTGTAAGTTTGTCAGATAAAATTGCAAACATCAGTAGGAGTGCGCCTCCAAGCACTGTCATTATACCCATGTAGAAATGAATCATGAACAATACTGCTACAAAAATTATTGCCCAAGGAATATCCAAAATGGAAATTAGAGATGGGCTCGTTAAGAAAGTTTTGATGGACTGTAAATCTCTTAACTGTTGGCTTCCTCCACTGCCTCTGGCAACCAAGGCAGTTTTGATCGCATTGGCAAACAATTTGGAGGATAGCTCTTTTTCAAACCAACTACCCATTTTATTCATAGCAAAACTGCGGGCTACTTGAATTAGTGATAACAAGAGAAGAGCAAATGAAATCACAAGTGTTAACAGCAGCAAGGTATCGGTATTTGCGCTAGATATAACACGATCTAAAACCTGCATTGAATAAAGCGGGGTTGCCAACATTAGAATATTTACTAAACATCCGAAAATGAGAGCATACTTAAACATAATCCTACACGTAAGCAAGACCTCCTTAAGCGGATTATATTTAGTTGATTTGTTAATAGCTGCAGTTTTCATGTCTTATATTTCATCTCTCCACAATTTTACAATATAGTGCACATATTAATAAATGGTTAATGCTAAACTTCTTAAGCTTAAAAAATTGGCTTAATTATTTTGCCGCTCATATTTGTGTAGTATAAGCGCATGATCCAAAGACTCCTAGCTCTTTTTCAAGATTGCTGCCATTAGCATTCATTTATTAACAATATAATACCAAGACCCACAAATAATTAAGTGAATGCGCCTCATCTTTTGATTTTTTTAGTCGTCGCGGAACACCTAAAATATGTACAATATTATAGGTGTTCCGCGACTTCCCAAAAAACCAAAATCTATCTCGCATTCCCTTAATTATTTATGAGTCTTGGTATAATTATTCTAGTCCAAGTTTATTCTTAATATTATTTACAACGTTATGTATCTTACCTATTAAAGTGGTGCCAGGGCGACTAAGCTTTTTCATTGCTTTATCTAGCTTATCAAAGGCTTCATCGCAGTGAGCTTGGTTTATAATTAGTGGTGGCGTTATTCGTAAAACATTGCCAGAAGCCGACATTGATAAGATATATTCCTCAACGCACACCTTGCTTGCTATTTCAGCATCATACATGTCTTTCAGATGTATGCCTAGCATCAGTCCCTTACCCGTTATACGCTCAATAATAGTTGGATGTTTCTCAGCTAATTCCTCCAGCCGGCTCCGTAGATATACTGATATTTTCTTTATATTGTCAAGAAAGCCGGGTTCTAACATTATATCCAAAACTGTGCTCCCAACCGCGACGGCTAAAGGGTTGCCGCCGAAAGTTGAGCCATGGCTGCCAACAAACATACTTTTGCCAACAACTTCAGTTGTTAAGCAAGCTGATATCGGGAATCCTGAACCTAGACCTTTGCCAAGCGCAACGATATCCGGGCGCACGCCATACATTTCATGTGCAAACATATACCCGGTACGACCCATTCCACACTGGACTTCGTCCAGCATGAGTAGCATATCATGCTGGTCACAAAGCGCGCGTAAGGCTTGCATAAACTCTTCGGTGCATTCTCTCATACCACCTTCGCCCTGAATTGGCTCTATCATAATGCCAGCAGTATCCGGTGTTATTGCAGCTTTGACGGCGTCTAAATCATGCCAGGGTACTTGATCAAAGCCATCTAAAGCAGGCTCAAAACCCTTTAATTTATCTTCACCAGCTGCGCTAATGCACGCCAGAGTGCGGCCATGAAATGCCCCTTTAAAGGTTATAAATCTATATTTATTTAGCTTACCTTTAGCATTAAAATAACGTCGCCCCATTTTTATCATGCATTCAACAGCTTCAGCTCCAGAATTGGCTATGAATACGGTATCAGCAAATGATATTTCTGTTATGCGTTTGCAGTACTCTGTAAGCCCTGCAACCTTATATTTGTTAGAAGTATGCCATAGCTTGTGAGCCTGGCAAGTAAGAGCTTCTACCATTCTTGGGTGACAATGACCTAAGGAAACAGCAGCATACCCGGATGAGAAATCCAGGTATTTATTGCTTTTGGTATCAAACAGATATACCCCAAGACCATGGCTGAAATCTATGTCAACACGTTCGTAAACTGGTAATAATGCTGGAATCATATCGGTTAATCAAATGTTAAATATTCTAATATTAAATTATAGTAGATATCTTGCAGTTTGGCTAGATCTTCAACTAAAATATACTCATCAATCTTATGGGCAGTTGTGTTTTGCAATCCAAACTCAGCCACTTCGCAGTACTCATGAATGAATCTTGCATCAGATGTGCCGCCTGAAGTACTAAATTTTGACTTAATTCCAGTTACTGTGAGCACGGCTTTTGCAAGTTTATTAGCTAGTTCTTTAGGCTGACTTATAAAAGCTCGCGCAGATTCGTTGGGAAAAAGTCTATAGCTCCCAGCATGATTTTTGCAAACATCTTCAATAAGCTTTGTTAACTTTGCTTCATTTTGCTCATTATTGTAGCGTATATTAAAGAGAGCGCCAGCTTTTGAAGGGATTATATTTGTAACTTTATTGCCAACATCAACGCTTATTATTTCTAAGTTACTGGCTTGAAAATGACTATTGCCAGAATCAAGTTTAATATTTTTTAAAGCATATAAAATTTCTACAAGGTTATTTATTGGATTTCTAGCTAGATCCGGATAGGCTACATGCCCTTGTACTCCTTCTACTTCAAGCTTATAGGTTATGCTGCCACGACGGCCAATTTTAATAGTATCGCCTAGTACTAATTCACAAGTTGGTTCTCCAACTAAGCATGCATCAATATGTATATTATTATCTTTAAGGTGTTGTAGAACTTTGACTGTGCCATTTGTAGCAACCCCTTCTTCATCTCCAGTGAGGATTAAACTTATTGTCCCATTTATCTTGCCTTTCTCTATAGTTTGCAAGGAAGCGGAAATCCATGCTGCTACCGCAGCCTTCATATCAGAGGCGCCTCGACCAAAAAGCTTTCCATCTTCGATTATGCCACTGAATGGATCGTGCCTCCAAGCTTTGATATCACCTGGAGGTACTACATCGAGATGGCCTGCAAAACATATATTAGGTCCATCTTTGCCATATTGAGCATATAGATTTTTAACTTTATCTACTCCTTCGCCAAATTCTAGAATTAAGCATTGAAAGCCGACGCCCTCAAGCAGCTCTACTACATAATCAAAGATCCCATGGTCTCCAGGTGTAATAGATGGATATGATATCAACTTCTGTGCTAGACTTATACTTCTCATAACTTTAATTTTCCTACACTTTTCTTATCTTATATTTATTAATATACCACATCGGAAAAAGGTTATGGAAGCCCTCCTGCAAAATATTTTGATGTCAGGCATTAGGCTGTGCAACCCATAGTTCGCAACAACGACGAGACATATGCCGAACTCTGCTAATATAAGACGTGCGTTCAGTAACGCTGATCACTCCTCTGGCTTCCATAAGATTAAAAGCGTGACCTGCTTTTAAACATTGGTCAAACGCTGGCTGTGCAAGCCCTGCATCTGCAAGCTGCGCGCTTTCCTGCTCATATATATCAAATAAGATTTTTAAACTGTCGGTATTGGCATGCTCAAAGTTGTATTTACAGTACTCAATTTCACTGCGTTTGAATACATCAGCATAAGTCACGCCTCTATCATTCCATTTTAGATCCCATACGCTTTTCACCCCTTGAATGAACATTGCTAGACGTTCAAGTCCATAAGTTAATTCTCCCGGAATTAACTTAATTTCCATGCCACCAATGTGTTGCATATAAGTGAACTGTAATACTTCCATTCCATCGCACCAAACTTCCCAGCCAAGACCTGAGGCACCTAGAGTAGGATTCTCCCAGTCATCTTCTACAAATCTGAAATCATGCTTATCCGGGTGTAGCCCAAGTCTTGCAAAGCTCTCTAGACATAATTCTTGAATATTGTCCGGAGATGGCTTGAGCAGCACCTGCATTTGATAGTAATGCTGCATTCTATTTGGATTCTCAGCATACCTGCCATCAGTTGGGCGGCGGCAGGGTTGCACATAAACTATATTCCATGGCTTTTCTTCCAACGCTCGCAAACTGGTTGCCGGATGAGAAGTCCCTGCCCCAACTTCGATATCATATGGTTGTAATAGGAGACAGCCTTTCTCAGTCCAAAATTTCTGCAAGGTAAAGATTAAATCTTGAAAATACATTTTATACTCATTCTTTATTTATCAGCGCTATGTTCAACTATAAACAATTTCTTCATAAGCTTATCTACAGCAAACACTAAGCAAACAGCAGCTGGAAAAGCAATTGTAGCGCTTATTAAAAAGTTTTTAGCCCATACATCAAGAAAGTTCTGAGGTCCAAAGTGTATTATATGCATCCACAATGACACAATAAATGACATGCCAGTGCTGACAAAAAGATTAAATAGAAGTTTGTAGTATATTGGCTTTATCCGCATGCTTGCCTCTTAATCAAACCATGAGGAATATAGCAAGCAGAGGGGAAAATGCAAGTAATGTTATATTGTGGGTCTTATATTGGGAATTATGCGACGAGAGACGGCTGAGTCACTTGGGGATACTAACCCAAGTGACTTGATCAGTGTTTGGAGATTACTCACCAGTATCAGTGGTATTAGTTGGTTCATCAGTATGTAGTTCTGATGCATGCTGAGTTGCTTCACTTGTTGTGGTAGTATCTTGCGCAACATCTGTGGTGTGAGAAGGTTGAATTACAAACTTATCTATTACTGCAGCAAGGAGCTTATCAGACTCAGTACCTGTTTTTAGTGCATTTTCTATCAAAGAAACCATTTCTAGGTGGCCAGACTTTATAGAATCATTAATAATAACCCATAAAGCGGTCGCTTCAGGAAGCGGTGTATCACCTATCATAGTTACCATATCTACACGTAGTAGGGTTGCTCCATGTTGAGTTAGAAGAGTAGTTGCCTCTTCAACGTTGTTCTCGAGTATAGCTGTCTTTAATTGTCTTGCGACAGACTCTAAAGCATCGGGAACATGCTTCTTCCAATCATAAGTACCAGAATCAGGAGAGATAGGAATAGAGCCATTCGTTAAAGCTTGTATAGATCCGTAGTATCCTTCAGAGTGCGCTTCTGCGACTATGGCTAGCTTTGCAGATTCAGCCTCTGTTGTTACAGGATGTGCGAAGAAGGCAGTGCTTAAAGCGTGCAGGGCAGCCAGTGTTACACCATCTCCTGAATAACACCATGCATTATAGAAGCCAGAATTACCGTCTGACCCTTTTGCAACGAATATATCTATACCGTGCTCAAGGATTAGATCTGCTATTGTTTTTGTATCCTTATCAAGGATAGCTTGTTTAAATTTATTTGCATCGTTTAACATAAAAATTACCATTGTTTATATCCGTTAGTCCTTAAGCATACACCAGTAATGTTACAATTTTATTAAGGTTACTAAAAAACTTTATAAATTTTAATGTAAGATGATAGAATCAAGAGGAACATGTAGTACTGAAGCTTCTAGGGTGCAGGGTATATGGCTATCATCACAGCTTTTGGCGAGAGATGCTAAAAGCGAAGTGTCGTTAGCATCTGTAATAATTTTAAGGTGATTTGGTGCATTACTATCCGGACTTAACTTTTGATAGGTATACTTGAGGTGCATGGCGTCATCTATCATTGCTTTACCAGTTACTGCTCCAAGCTCTTGAGCCTTATGGCTTAAGGCTTCAAGCACTGGCTTGGATAACTTGTCGGCTATAATTAGATGTTCAATTATGAACAAGATGTTGTCTTTAGAATTTAAATCAAGTTTTGTATTGCTTTGTATTAGTGCAATAAGAGCTTCCTCAGAGCTTTTGTATATGGCTAATTTTAGGGTATTATAGTTGTTTATTTGGATATCGGAGCTAGCTAAAGCTCTGTATCCGACGGTATCGATTTTCTGAACAGCGGATAAAGCTTTAATTGAAGCGATATCATTCGTTACTAAAGCAGTGACGAGCTTATGAATGTTTTTGCCGTCTTTATTGTAACTTGCAGTGTCTTTACTTATTAGACCAAGTTCGAGTATTTGTTTTCCTAAGTCTCTTGCAGAAAGCTCCATATTACCTGTGCTTTCTTCCCTGTGTAAAACCGGGAGTTTTAACAATATTTCCTTATACAACTCTTCTGCACTTAATGGCTTTGAGACTCCAGAATCGGGATTAAAAAATGTATAACCGGTTACGCTACCTGATGCTTGGTCTAAAATAGCTCTAATCGCCGCAACATGACCGCCTGAATATGGCGTAGATATGTACAACGCTATAAGATGAGCATCACTTAAGCTAGAAAATGACTCTAAAAACTTTGAATAGGATTCTAAATTTAACGCTGTATTTCTCTCAACATAATAATTTGTCTGAAGAGTATTTTGATATGTATGGATTCTGGAAACAGAATTATCTGCAGGTTCTTTAAGTTTAAGATGTAACTTGTCTATGAACTTCTGATTAAGGTCATCTGAGGTGCCTTTTTGTATGTTGCGTAGGATATATCTGCCGTATTCAATTACAAAACCTTGGCATTCTCCATGGCTTTCTTCCCCGCGGCTATTTTTCAGATCAAGAGCTTTAATAAAATCATACTGAGAGAAAAATCTTTCTTCTGAGACTGCAATGAAATTAGTATTTAAGGATTGCTCAGGAGTAAGGGATTTATAAAACTTTTCTTCTATTACGCCGGTTGTACCATTTAGAGTAGCTTGTGCAAAATTTACTGCGTCATTTTTTATAATACCACCGCTGGTTCTAACCAGAGCATTATCCAAGTTAGCCTTTTCAAAAGAAGCTTTGGTATTACCTAAATCTATATCTGCGTAAACGAGCGAAATGCCTGAGAAATCAGCAAAATTGAAAGTGCTCTCTGACAAATCTATATGTAGGTAGTCTAAGTTAGGAGCAAAACCTTTTGAGATAAGTAGCTCTTTAATATTGACATTATCGGTTTCCAACTCCTCAAGTAGGCTGCTGAAGCCATCTGAACCAATCTTTTTGATAATGGGAAATAAAGGATCGACTTTGCAGCCAAGTTTTTGTAAATGCAGAGCAGTATCATATTTGCCTTGATGCATAGCTATATATAGCGGGGTAAGACCTTGCTAATTTTTTACTTCAAGGTTAACGCCAAGCTTTTTAAGTAATGTAAATGCTTCGTTTTTTCCAATATCAGCAGCCAAGTGCGGTAATAGGTAGCCATCCATATCCTTCAAGGTATGCAAACTATAATCTAGTTTGTGTACTATGCTCAAAACTTCTAATGAGTTGTTGAAGATGGCGCTACCTGCAATCTCGCCGACTGCCTTGCTTATGTCTGGGTGCTCTTTGTTCGTAAGGATAAATTTCTTTAGGCTTGGCAAGGACTTAGAGTAATTTTGAGGGTCAATAAGAAGAAACTCTGAGTATTGTAATTTCTGTGGCATAGTATTTAAGTGGATAAATTTGATCTTAAGCAATATACACCATAAGTGTTACAATTTTATTAAGATGCTAAAAAATACTTGCGAAACTTATAGGTAAACACAGGTACGAGGTAGATAAAGAAAAATGCTAGAGTAAAATAACAGGTGAACTCAAGTTCCTGAATGCCCGGGAAACTGAGCAATAGGCTTCTTAATGCATAGATTAGGGCAGCTGTTATAAAAGCTCCTACCAATACAGACACTGGTTTAAGTGGAGTTTGGCATAAATGCTTTGGTAATATAAGATACCCAAACCAGCAACCAACTAGAGTTGCTACTATGATGATATCAATTTTGGTGAACGATTTTTGTAAGATCAGGTAATATAATATACACAGAGCAGCCAAGCTCAATGTTTGATATATTGGATTGGTGCGTTTAATTAGTGCAGACATATTATCCTTGAACCAAGTTACATAAGCCAAGAAACTTAAAATACCTATAAGACTTCCCACTATTACATCTATAGGAAAGTGTACGCCCAAGTAGACTCTGGATGCGCTAACTAACAAGATCATGAGTATAGCAAAGATCCAAAGAATCTGCTTGTGGTAGTGATAGGCGAGCATAAGCCAAAATACGGTTAAAACTTGTGCATCTCCACTTGGAAAGCTGTATGAGCCGTCATTAATCTCTATTAAACGTTCTACAGATGGTCTGGCTATTGCAAATGTTTCCTTTAATATCCTATTAAGCATTGTACTAAACGTTATCATAAACCCTAGATCTAGCCAAAAAGCTTTATTCTTGCTGCTCAACCAGTAGCCCAAGGCAAAGGTCGAGAGGAAAAAGTAATAACTTGCGAGATATGGAAATAGCTTAAAGAAATAAGTAAGTGGTTCAGTTCTTAATTCGACTACCCAAGCTAGATCTCCAGACATAAAGCTTAATCCTTAAATTTAATGATAACTTCTCCTGCACTCACGTTATCGCCCACGCTGTGCAGTAGTTTATCTACAACCCCATCCTTTGGGGAGGTTAAAATGTTCTCCATCTTCATTGCCTCAAGTATAACAAGTGGCTGACCTTTTATTACAGCTTCGCCCGGGGTGACTTTGATATCAACAACACATCCGGATATATTGGCTTCAAGCTCATTTATTTCATTATCATACGTTCGTTCTTTCATAAACTTGCCAAGTTCAGCAGCTCTTGGGGTAAAAAAGCTCGCATTCACAGTGCGGCCTCTGAATGTTATATCATAACTATTAGGGCGCACCTCAAGCTGAAGGCTATAGTTTTTGCCGTTTACGGTGCAATCGAATAGCTTGCTGCCTAATAGCCAACGACTGGTTATATAGAACCTTCGGTTGTTAAAACTTACTTTGTGTCCGTCCTCTATGGGACGTACTGTAATTGGGAAGTTTTGATTATCAAGGCGCACTACCCAACGTGTACCAAAGTTGCGGGAGAAACCGCGCAGCTGGCCATTTATCTGAGCATCTCGTTTCATGGCTAACAGAAATATATATATGGATGCCACAAGTATGACAGTGGTTTCTTCATCAGAAAGTGAAGCTCCGGCAAAACCATCCTTATATTCTTGAGCAATAAAATTAGTGGATATATCCCCTGACTCAAAACGAGAATTGCTAAAAATTGCTTGTAAAAAACTTATATTATGAGAAATGCCTCGGATTACAAACTTACTAAGTGCATTCTTCATTAGTTCAATTGACTCTTTGCGAGTAGGAGCATGAGTGCAAAGCTTAGCTATCATAGGATCATAAAACATGCTGACTTCACCGCCTTCGTATATGCCAGAGTCAACCCTTACATTATCATCTTTTAGTGGCTCGCGGTAGGTGCTTACTTGCCCGGTAGACGGCAAGAATCCAGATGTTGGATCCTCTGCATAAATTCTAGATTCAAATGCCCAGCCATTGAGCACAATATCTTTTTGAGTGATAGGTAATTTCTCACCATCCGCTACGCGTATCATGAGTTCAACCAGATCATATCCAGTTATTAACTCAGTTACAGGATGTTCGACCTGCAAGCGAGTATTCATCTCTAGGAAATAAAAATTTCTATTTTGGTCTACGATAAATTCTATAGTGCCTGCAGAAAAATATCTAACTTTTTTTGCTAGTGCAACGGATTGGGCATACATTTTTTTGCGTGTCTTATCATCAATAAATGAGCTTGGAGCTTCTTCAATGACTTTTTGATGATGCCTCTGAATCGAGCATTCTCGCTCACCTAAACAGACATAATTACCATGTTTATCGCCAATCAGTTGAATTTCTATATGTCTTGGGTCTTCAATAAACTTCTCAATAAAGACTCGTTCATCAGAGAAGTTGTTGCGGGCCTCGTTGCGAGTTGAGCTGAATGCTTGCTCCATTTCTTCTTTGCTGTGAACAATACGCATTCCTTTGCCACCACCACCAGCAGCAGCTTTTATCATTATGGGAAAGCCGAGCTTTGAGGCGATTTTAATGGCATCTTTAACATCTTTGATAGCTGTCAAGTATCCAGGGACAACATTAACTCCCGCACTCCCCGCAATCTTTTTGGCTTCAATTTTATCACCCATAGATCTAACAGCATAGGAGGATGGTCCTACAAAGTTGATTCCATTTTTTTCAAGTAACTCAACAAATTCTGGATTTTCTGATAGGAAGCCATACCCTGGATGAACGGCATCTGCACCGGAGAGTTTGATGGCATTCATTAGTTTTTGAGAGTTGAGGTAGCTTTGTGTAGCAGGTGATTCACCTATATAGATTGCTTTATCCGCAAGGCGCACATGAAGTGAGTTAGTATCTGCATCTGAGTATACTGCAGTAGTCTTAATACCGAGTTTTTTAGCAGTCTTTATAATCCTGCAGGCTATCTCGCCTCTGTTGGCTATCAGGAGATTTTTAAACATCAAAAAAAACAGATTGTATCTGGCTGCCATGGTAACACAATATACGAAACTTTTCAACCAGATTGCAAAGTATTAATAGGCATGGTATTCTATAGGGGTTCTTTGCTTATTAAAGATTATCATGAAAAAACAGTTCTATAACATCTATATGCCATTCCTTTAGGTTGTATTTAGACCATTTGTTTAAGAATATGACCTACCCATTTCAATTGATTGAATTTTTATATGACTATCTTACCTAAATCATTGCTTAGCTTTTTATGGTTTTTTATTAAGCGCAATTTTTGGTCGTTCTTTTTTATACAGCTTTTGTGCTTGTCTTGGACTTTGGACAATATAGCATGGCCGCAAGTTGTTAGGATGATAATATCAAGAATTGAATCTTATCATGGACCGCGCGAGCTAATCTGGGATCAGATTTCTGTAGTAATATTATTTGGTGCGGTAGTATGGCTTGTAATTGAACTTGGATTCAGGATATCTGGAATTTTGTCTGCACGCATTATACCAAAATTTGAATCCAATATTCGAATGGCTATGTTCGATTATATAAGCCGTCAGTCACATTCTTATTTTGCTAGCAATTACTCTGGATCTCTGGCGAATAAGATAAATGATATGCCGCGAAGTGCTCACAGTATAGTCGTACTTGTTATGACTATGTTTATTCCTGTCTTAGTCACAACACTTGCTATGACAACCATGTTTGCCTGGCTTTACCCCATGTTTGGCATCATAATATTTTCTTGGGTAGTAATACACTTGGGCATTTGTTTTACGGTATCAAAAAAGTGTCAGGATTTGTCTAATATTCATGCCGAAAGCCGCAGTCGCCTAGCAGGGCGTATTGTTGATAGCTTTTTAAATAATGTTATTGTACGCATTTTTGCGCGCCGCCGATATGAAGCTGAATTTATAAGGCTATATCAAAGTGATGAGAAAGCTAAGCATGTTTCTGCGCTCATGTACATTGAGAAGGTAAAAATCCTATTGGGTATAGTATGCTTCTTGTTTATAGGAGTATTCATGACATGGCTACAAATTTATACCTATAAACAACATATAATAAATCTAGGTGATTTAATTTTTACATTTCAAGGTTCTGTAAACATAACCATGATAACCTGGTGGGCAGGACTAGAGCTACCGAGGCTTTTTCAAGAAATAGGTGTATGTCAACAGGCAATGTCGATTATACAGGATCCTATTGAAATTTTGGACAAGAAAGGTGCAAAGCCATTAGTGGTTAAGAAGGGTGAAATAATCTTTGATGATGTAAGTTTCAGATATGAACGCAACAATAATATCTTTCAGAACCAGAGTATCACTATAAAGCCAGGTGAAAAAGTTGGATTAGTTGGTTTCTCAGGTGGTGGTAAAACCACATTTGTAAATCTTATACTGCGATATTTTGAGATTTATAGTGGTCGCATTTTAATAGATGGTCAAAATATTGCTGACGTTACGCAAGACAGCCTTCGGGAGCAAATTATTATGATACCGCAAGAGCCTATGATGTTCCATCGTTCGTTACTCGAGAACATTCGGTATGGCAATTTAAATGCGACCGACATAGAAGTTATTGAGGCTAGCAAGAAAGCGCACTGTGATGAATTTATCCAAAGATTAAAGGATAAATACAACACTACAGTGGGCGAAAGAGGTCTTAAAATTTCAGGTGGCCAAAGACAGCGTATCGCAATTGCTCGTGCTATGCTTAAAAAAGCTCCTATACTCATTATGGATGAAGCCACTTCTGCGCTCGATTCCATCACAGAGAGCTATATCCAAGAGGCAATCCAAGAAATGTCAAAAGGTCGCACAACCTTTATTATCGCGCATAGACTCTCCACCCTTGCTGATATGGATCGGATATTGGTCTTTAAGGATGGTCATATAGTTGAAGATGGTACGCATAATGAGCTATATGAGTTAGGCGGCCATTATAGAGAGCTATGGGATATGCAAATTGACGGCTTCCTTCCAGAAGATAAAGATGAAGAAGAGCTTGAAGAAGGGGAGGAAGAAGCTTATCTTAAAGCTTAAAATATTTCCATGGCATTACTATGAGACCTCCAAATTTACCCGCCCGCAATCCTAAGTACGAAGGGATTCTCTTTGATTGTGATGGCACACTTGTAGATAGCGAAGCCTTATTAAGCTCGTTGCTCGCTAAGAAAATACGTGAGTTTGGCTATGCTGAATTCAGCGATGCACAATGCCGTAAGCTGTTTAAAGGCCATAACTATGATTATATAAGGCCTTGGCTTATAAACAACCTAGAGGATTTCCCTGTTGAAGAATTTGAGCTTCAATTCTTTCCAATCGCAACTCATGAATTTCCAGCTAAGCTTAAAGAGATAGATGGAGCCAGTAAGCTACTTTCATCACTTCAGGCATATCCGAAATGCATAGTTTCAAGCGGACACCTACATGTAGTTAACTACTCACTTGAGATAACTAATCTTAAGCAGTATTTCAAAGACCACGAGCTATTTACCTGCGAGTTAGTGAAGTATCCTAAACCGTCTCCAGAAATATATGAACTTGCTTGTAAGAATATGGGGTTTAACCCAACTAGCTCTATAGCTGTTGAGGATAGTATTGTAGGAGCTGCTGCCGCAATAGCTGCTGGCATTACTACTGTTGGTATAATTGCGCATCCAGAAGATGAAGTTCTAGTAGATCAAATGATTAACCTAGGTGCACACAAAATTATCTATAAGTTATCTGAATTACATGAAATAGTATGGAATGAATAAGCTTTTAGACTTTGAAGGTGCACAGACTAATTCCCCTCACGAATACAGTGTTGGTGAGATCTCGCGCGTACTTAAAGCAGTTGTAGAAGGTAGTTTTGGGTACGTGCGTGTTCGTGGAGAGTTATCAGGCTTTAAATGCGCTCCATCAGGGCATGCATATTTCAATTTAAAAGATAGCTTAGCAGTTCTTAAAGCCGTTTGTTGGAAAGGTGTAGTAAGCTCTCTTAACTTCAAACTTGAAGATGGTCTAGAAGTTATTGTTAGCGGTAAAATTTCAACCTATGAAGGTCAGTCTACTTACCAGATCATCATCCAACAAATTGAACTTGCAGGAGTTGGGGCATTACTTGCGCTTCTTGAGAAGCGTAAGGCTCAACTTGCGGCTGAAGGCTTATTTGATGCAGCCCGTAAGCGTCCTATCCCATTCCTTCCTAGAACCATTGGTGTTGTTACATCCCCAACAGGTGCTGTAATTCGCGACATTCTGCATAGAATCCGAGATCGCATGGGATTACACGTTCTTATTTGGCCTGTGTTGGTGCAGGGAGTAGAGGCTGCAGCACAAATTGCCAGCGCTATTCGTGGGTTTAATAACTTGCCAGATGGCACCCCAAAACCAGACATCATTATTGTTGCACGAGGAGGAGGTTCCATTGAAGATTTATGGGCTTTCAATGAAGAGGTTGTCGTTAGGGCAGCTGCTAACTCTTCTATACCTTTGATCTCTGCGGTTGGCCATGAAACTGATACAACTTTGATCGACTTTGCTTCGGACAAACGAGCTCCAACACCAACAGCGGCCGCTGAAATGGCAACTCCTGTTAAAGCAGATTTACTTGCAGGACTGGAATTGCAAGGGCAACGTTTGCGAAGCTCACTTCCTAATGCCATTATTAGCTACGAGAATAAACTTAACAAAGCTTCTTCTAACTTGATAAACTTTAGCCAAAAACTTGCAGAGTTAGAGTCTCGCATGCAGACTTTAAGCCATGGCTTAGAACAGAACTTGCTTAAGTTTGCTTCTTACAAGTCTGCTGTATTTGAGCGAATAGCCGGCAGACTTTCTCCATCATTGACCCTAACTAGCATTCGTGTCTACCAGGCGAGGCTTGCACCACTTACTGGCATGCTCATGAATAGCGCAGTCAATTTATTGGTCTCAGCTAACCAGAGAATTGAGGGTTTAGGCAGACTTTTAGATAGTTTCAATTACAAGAATGTGCTTAAACGAGGTTTCGCACTCGCCAAAGATACAAATGGAAAACTTATTTCGTCCAAAGCAGTTGCCCAATCCTTGAGTGACTTTGTATTAGAATTCAGTGATGGTGCTATTAAAGTTAACACAAATTCCGCTAACAGTAGACAAAGACGCAAGCCTGGCAAACCTACGATTTTGCAGAGCAGCTTATTTGACTAATACTATACTAAATTAAACAAAAACTGTACGTACGCGCATCCGTACAGTTTTTTGTTTAATTTATTTAGGCATCTTATAAAATACATTCAATATGACTTTTTCTTTGGGTTTTAAGCACACTTCTCTTATCTTATATGTATGAGTATACTTGACTTGTTATAGGTAATGGAAGTCCCTAAGTGAAATATTTTACTTAACCGCAAATGAGGAGCCACAGCCGCACCGCGCTGTTTCATTAGGGTTTCGAAATACAAAACCGGATTTTATTTTTTCATCCATAAAATCCAAAGTTGTGCCTATTATAAACATAACTGCCTTCGGATCGACTAAGACAGTTACGCCTTTTTCAGTTATCACTTCATCAAACTGTCCCTTTTCATCGCAATATTCAAAGGTGTAAGAAAGTCCGGAACAACCACCTTGCTTGATGCCAACTCTGATTCCTACAGTAGGTTTATCGCGCTTGGCAATAAGCAGCTTAATGCGCTCAGCTGCAGCATCAGTCACCGAAATGATTTGCTTTGAAGGAGCCATGTTACGCAGCTTCAGCAATATAGTTAGTTTTAAAGTCCTTGATAGCAGACTTAATTGCATCCTCCGCGAGAACCGAACAGTGGATCTTAACTGGTGGTAATGAGAGCTCACAAGCGATATCAGAATTCTTAATCTTCATTGCTTCATCTAAGGTTTTACCTATGATATATTCGGTTGCAAGAGAGCTTGCAGCTATTGCTGAAAGACATCCAAAGGTGCGGAATTTTGCATCCTTGATAACTTCAGTTTCAGGATCAACCTCGATTTGCAGCTTCATCACATCCCCACATGAAGGTGCGCCCACAAGACCAGTGCCAATGTTTGGGGTGTTTTTATCGAATGAACCAACGTTCTTAGGGTTTTCGTAGTGATCGATTACTTTTTGACTATATGCCATTTTAGTTCTCCAAATTAATTTAATTAGTGTTCAGCCCATTTTATTGATTTTAGATCAATACCTTCTTGTAACATTTCCCATAGTGGGCTCAGCTCTCTTAAACGATCGATAGCAGCTACCACGCTGTTAATTGCAAAATCAAGTTCCTCTTTTGTGGTGAATCTGCCTATGCCAAAGCGAATGGACGTGTGTGCAAGTTCTTCCTCCACACCAAGTGCTCGCAGCACATAGGATGGCTCAAGAGATGCTGATGTGCAAGCAGAACCCGATGAAACCGCAATATTTTTGATTGCACCTATCATGGATTCGCCTTCAATACATGAGAAACTCAAATTGATGTTGCCTGGGTAACGCTGCAAGCGATCGCCATTTAAAAACACGTGTGGAATCTTCATCATTTTATCTACAAAATAATCAAAGTACTCGAGCATACGTTTCTGTTCAGCTGCCATCTCCTGCTTAGCTATTTTTGCCGCAGTACCGAAACCAACCACAAGCGGCATCGGAATAGTGCCAGAACGCATGCCGCGCTCTTGTCCACCCCCATGCAACATGGCATTAAGCCTTACGCGTGGATTCCTCCCAACAAAAAGCGCACCAACTCCCATAGGGCCATAAATCTTGTGGCTAGATATGCTCATGAGATCGATGTGCATATCTTTGACATCAAGTGGAATTTTGCCAAAGGCTTGTGCAGCATCAGTATGAAAGAAAGCGCCGCGTTCCCTGCAGATTTTGCCAATTTCTTTAAGTGGTTGTATAACTCCGATCTCATTGTTAACTGCCATTATGGAGACAATTGAAGTATTTTCTCTTATCGCAAGCTTTAGTGTCTCCAAGTTAACCAGACCATTCTCTTCTACTGGCAAATAGGTAACTTCAAACCCTTCCTGGCTCAAATGGCGTGCAGTATCAAGCACGCATTTATGTTCTGTAGCGAGAGTTACTATATGATTTCTCTTATCCTTATAGAACTCAGCAACCCCCCTGATTGCCAGGTTATTAGCTTCCGTGGCACCGGAGGTAAAGATTATTTCGCGTGGATCTGCGTTGATTAAATTCGCGATAGAATTACGCGCTTCTTCAACCGCCTCTTCTGCTTCCCAACCAAATTTATGGCTTCTGGAGTGAGGGTTGCCAAATTTTTCAGTGAAGTATGGTAACATTGCTTCAAGAACCCTAGGGTCTAAAGGAGTAGTCGATTGGTAGTCCATGTAAATTGGTAGCTTTAACGAATTCATAAAATTTTTCCTCTATGCTGCTTTTTTATTTTGATTAGAATTTAAAAACAAATCTCGCCACGCTTTGACGAATAAGTTAACTTCCTCCATTGTGTTTGTAGGTCCCAGTGAAACCCTAATGGAAGTGCGTGCAATCGTTTCATCATAACCCATGTTCATTTGGACATATGGTACATCAACACGTCCGGAAGAGCAAGCAGAGCCGGAACTTATAGCAAATCCATTTATGTCGAAATGAATAACTTGCGTTTCACTTGGAGTATTAGGCATGGTAATTGATAGAGTGTTTGGTAGTCTATCCACTAATTCTCCAAAGACTATAGAATTTGGTGAAATCATTTTTAACCGCTGCTGCATATGGTCACGCAGTTTGGCGACTTCTTGATAGTCTCTAGGGGTGCTGCGCGCAAATTCTGCTGCAACACCGAAGCCATGAATAGCTGGCAAGTTTTGAGTACCTGCGCGGTATCTAAATTCCTGCCCACCCCCAAGCATAATAGGTTTTAGCATTAAATCTTTGCGAGCTATTAGAGCTGCTGCACCAAGCGGACCACCTAGCTTATGCGCGGATATAGTCGCCATATCAAGTCCAAGATCGCACATATCAAAAGCTACTTTGCCAAAGCTTTGGGTGGCATCACTATGTATTATGCCGCCATATTTGTGCACAATATTAGCTGCCTCGCGGATGGGTTGTATGACTCCAGTTTCGTTGCTAGCAGACATTATTGAAACTAGGAATTTCTCCCCTTGACTTGCGCAAACTTGTTCAAGTGCTTTTAAGTCTATCACTCCATTTTTATCTACAGGTATAAGGCCAAGCCCTATAACTGCAAGTACAGAGGCATGTTCTATAACCGTTGTTATTACCTTATATCCAGCTAGCCCCTTAAGGGCTAAATTATTACTCTCAGTACCAGTTGAAGTGAAGATCGCATGATAATTTTGATCAGCGCCACTGAAAGCTACTATTCTACTTCGTGCGGTCTCTAGAATAAATTTGGCAGTTCTGCCAAAGTGGTGGACTGAAGATGCGTTAAGGGGCTCATCCATTAACTCAAGCATAGCCTCCTTAACCTCTGGTAATAGGGGGGCTATAGCATTATGATCAAAATATATTACACTACGTTGCATCTTTGACCAATTTTTAGGTTATTTTCACACACAGCTGCAATTGTAATGTTTTTGAGATACCCATGAATTGTGTCTTCCAGTTCCTCCCAAAGGTGATGAGTTAGGCACACTGATTTATCCTTCATGCACCCTTCGCCTGTGTTTGGTGTACATCTAGTCATCTTGATTCCTTCTTCAACAGCGCGTAAGATATCGGATATTATTAGATCGTTGCTTTGCCGTGCTAATTTATACCCGCCGCCAGGGCCGCGAAATGACTGTACTATGCCGGATTTTTTAAGCTTTATAAATATTTGTTCCAGATAGCCTGTGTCAATACCTTGCCGTCTTGCAATATCTGCCAAGTTCACAGGATTGCCATTACAGTTTATTGCAATGTCAACCAAAGCCATCACCGCGAACCTACCTTTTGTTGTCAAAATCATATAAAACCAATAATTTGCTACCAGAATTTCTAAATTTGTGGTACAGTACCTAACTATATACTCGTAGGTATTTCAATAATTGAGTTCTGTTTCGATGGGTGTTACCCCGCGAAAGCTTGCTCCTGAAAGACCGATGAAGTATACGAGAGATTTTAAACAATAATACCCTAGTAATCAAGTAGGAAATTATATTATTTCAAATAAATGCTAGGGGGAAAGCAAAGGATAGCTTTCTCAAAATCGCAATGAGGAAAGGACATGGTTAGAGAAGTAATATTTAACGGGCCAGAAGGTCGTATCGAGGGCAGGCTGCATCAAAGTGAAGAGCGTAACGCCCCTATAGCACTTGTGCTGCATCCGCATCCGCTTCATGGTGGCACAATGAATAATAAGGTCGTATATCATACGTTTCAGGCTTTTGTAAAGAATGGATTTTCTGTATTAAGGTTCAATTTTAGAGGAGTTGGTAAATCGGAAGGTGAGTTTGATCATGGTATAGGCGAGTTAATTGATGCTGCTGCAGCTATGGATTGGCTACAGTTGCAGTGCCCAAATCATAGCAGCTGCTGGATTGCTGGATTTTCTTTTGGTGCTTGGATATCCTTGCAGCTTTTAATGAGGCGCCCGGAGGTTAATGGTTTTGTGGCGATTTCTCCGCCTGCGTCTTCCTATGATTTTAATTTCTTGTCTCCATGCCCTGCTCAAGGTTTGATAGTACAAGGAACCAAAGACAAAATTGTTAAGGAAGAAGCTGTATATGGTCTTTATGAAAAGTTAGCTAAGCAGCGCAACTCTTCTGTTGAATATCAACCTATTGAGGGGGATCATTACTTTACTGGTAATCAAGAAGCCTTGGGGACTGCGATAGAAGCGTATATACAGCCTAGGATTGTGAAGGTGGAAGTGGTTTCAAAAAAAGTTAGGCGAGATCGTAGGCGCAGAAATGCTGCCTGATATGTCGCTCAGGCTATGTGCCTTGGCGGTTTTTATACACATAAATTTTTAAATTAGCAGCAAATGAGAGTTTGGGTTTTAGTTGATGATAAAGTAGGTAGTTCGAAGCAATCAATCGCGCTGGCTGAAATTTTAGGATATGGTTATGAGACCAAGAATATTTCTTATACATTTTGGGCAAAGCTCCCTAATTTTTTTCCTTTATTAGATGCTCTTATACTGGATAAGGCTTCTAAAAAATCTTTGGCAAAGCATGCGCCAGATATAGTAATAGGTGGTGGTAGAAGGCTTGCCAGGGTCATGAGTTTTTTAAAAGCTAAATATCCCAAATGCAAATTTGTTCAAATTTTAAAACCTGGTAAGCCACTCAAAGATTTTGATGCCGTGGTTCTGCCGCACCATGATACCATTAGGACTAGACCAACTGCTGATCGCAAAAAAATAATTAGAGTCAGTGGTGCAGTAGTAAACTATAGCGAAGCGGAGGAGCTGAAAGCTGTGGAGAAATGGGCACAGGTATTTAAACATTTGCGAAAACCCAAGATTGCATTGCTAATTGGAGGTAGTGCTAAGAGCTGCAAAATGGAACGCAAGCATGCTATCGAATTAGCTAATAGAAGCATAGAACTTGCGCGTAAGTTAAATGGTAGTTTATTGGTAACTAACAGTCGTAGAACCAATAGAGAGCTTAGTAAATTGATTTTCCATGAAATAGGGAAGTCCGGGATTAGTCACACCATATATGATTCAAGTAGCGTTCTTGAGAATCCTTACAAGGGCTATCTTGCTATGGCAAATTATATTATTGTGACGGGAGATTCTATATCTATGTGTGTGGAAAGCGTGCATACGAATAAGCCTGTAATAGTATATTGTCCAAAAGCAATGGTGAGTAAAAAACACTGGCGCTTTGTAGAGCAGTTGGTTATGGATGGGCAGGTGAATTTGTTAAGGAATTTTGATGTTAGATCAATGGTTATTCCTAAGAATAAAAATGATGATTTGAAGCGAAAACTTCAGCTAACTTTGAAGATCAACGAAACTTAAAAGCTTGACTAAAAGAGGCGTTTAACGTTAAATAGACCGGAAGATTTAAAAGCTAGAGCATTGTAGTTTTAAATACAAGAATGCTCATATCAACATAGAAATACAATTTAGTTTTTTAGAACTAAGAATTGTTTGTTAATAATGAAATTAGAAATAAGGATAAATTAGATATGTCACGAAAAATGCTAATCGATGCTGCATACGCAGACGAAATAAGAGTTGCTATAATAAAAGATGGAATTTTAGATGAACTTGATTACCAAAATAGTCAGAAGAAATCTACAAAGGGAAATATTTATTTAGCCAAGATAACTAGAGTAGAACCCTCACTACAGGCTGCTTTTGTTGAATATGGTGGTAATCGCCATGGATTCTTGCCATTTGCAGAAATCCACCCGGATTATTACCAGATTCCAGTGTCTGATCGCGAAAAATTGCTAGAGGAAATTCGTGCAGCAAGCGGGTTAGATAGCCCAGTCAGTAAGTCGCAGTCTACATCAAAGCGTGCTAAGGATAAGCCGAGTGTTGATTTAGAATCACAGGATTCGCAGGAAGAAGAGAGCGAGAGCTCAGAAGGGGAGACCGAAGGCTCAGAAGAAGGAGATAACATAACCTCTCTTAATGCAACAATAATGGATGTAATTGATGAAGAAAGCAATGAACGACCAGATTTTTACAAGCGTTATAAAATTCAGGAAGTTATAAAGAAAGACCAAGTGGTCTTGGTGCAAATAGAAAAAGAAGAGCGTGGCAATAAAGGTGCAGCTCTTACCACCTACATGTCCTTGGCGGGTAGATATTGCGTTCTTATGCCTAATGCTACAAAACGTGGTGGAATTTCTCGCAAGATTTCCGATGCCCAAGATCGTGATCGTTTAAGAAGCTTAGCTCGTGAAATGACGGATGAACTTTCTGGTGGTGGTGCCGTTATAATAAGAACTGCTGGAGCGTATAAAACTAAAACGGAAATTAGACGCGATTGTGCGTATTTGCAAAAGCTATGGGACAATATTCGCGACCATACCGTTAAATCACATGCCCCAACATTTATTCATGAAGAAGGTGGGGTTATCAAAAAGGCGATACGTGATTTATATGATAACGATATTGAAGAAATTATAGTGCAAGGAGATAATGCATTTAAAGAAGGCAAGGAGTTCATGCAATTGATTTTGGCTAAAGATGTAAGCAAAGTACGAAAGCATGACTCTAAAACTCCGATCTTTTCAAAAGCGGGTATAGAAAGGCAAGTAGCAGAACTCTATAGCAATCAAGTATCTCTTAAATCAGGTGGTTATTTAGTTATAAATCAGGCCGAAGCGTTGGTAGCTATTGATGTGAACTCTGGTAAAGCTACCTCTGAACGTAATGTTGAAGGGACTGCATACAGAACGAATCTGGAGGCAGCAAGAGAAATAGCACGTCAACTTAGGCTTAGGGATTTATCTGGCCTCATTGTGATCGATTTTATCGATATGGAGGAAAACAGAAATAAACGCTCTGTAGAAAAAGCATTGAAAGAGGCCCTTGCCTCTGACAAAGCCAAGATTCAAATTAGCCGTATTAGCCATTTTGGTTTGCTAGAGATGTCTCGTCAGCGAATCAAGCAAAGCTTTATGGAAAGCAATACACAGATTTGTGAACATTGCCAAGGTCGCGGGCGTATTAGACAGGTTGAAGCTTCTTCTTTAGCAGTGCTTAGAGCTATTGAAAATGAAATTGGTTCTGATGTTGGTGAAGTTACTGTTTCTGCATCAAGCGCTTTGATATCATATTTATTAAATAATAAGCGAGCTGAACTTGCGAGGATTGATAGTAAGTTTAAAGGCAAAGTTCTATTTATAGTGGATGAAAGTGCAGGTGGAGATGGATTCTTTATTGAAAAGAAACGTCAAAATAGAGATGTGGCTACCAAAGGCGCTCTTTCCAAAATAGACGATGCTTCTGTGGATCAGACAGCTGTTGAAACAGAGGTTGAAGAAGAACCTATTAGAGCTTTTGAACCCCGTGTTCCTAGTGAGAGTCGTGGTGGACGCAAAAGGGATGATCGTGGTCCGCGAAATCGTGGTACTCGTGGGAGTAAATTCAAAATTAAAAGATCCTCTAGAGATCTTCCTTCTGACGATGTAATAGCACAAGATTTTGAAGAGCAGTCCATAGCGATAAGTGATGTTGTGAATACTCAAGAAGCAGTTGCCGTGCCTCATAAACACAAGTGGAAGAAAAATACTTCCAATGATAGCAGTTATAAGAACAGAGATAGAGAGCAGCATAAGCATCAGTTTCCTGATGGAAATGAAATGCAAGCAGAAAAGGAATTTGA
>CAYWJW010000014.1:0-32688 GCA_964458795.1 uncultured Candidatus Jidaibacter sp.
AGGCAATCTGCCTATGAATTCCGGAATTAAACCATACTTCAACAAATCTTCAGGCTCAACTTTTTGGAATAATTCACCTATATTCAAAGCTTCCCTATTCTTTACCTCGGCACCAAACCCTATTCCACTTTTAATATCCCTAGCTGCAATAATTTTTTCAAGACCTGAAAATGCTCCACTGCAGATAAATAGGATGTTTGTTGTATCAATTTGCAAAAATTCTTGTTGCGGATGTTTTCTTCCACCTTGTGGAGGAACCGCAGCTATAGTGCCTTCCATTAATTTTAGGAGTGCCTGTTGCACACCCTCTCCAGATACGTCACGTGTGATTGATGGGCTATCGGATTTTCTTGAGATTTTATCAACCTCATCAATAAACACTATGCCGCGTTGAGTACGTTCAATATTATAATCTGCTGCCTGCAAAAGACGTAGTATAATGTTTTCCACATCTTCACCTACATAACCAGCTTCAGTTAATGTGGTTGCATCTGCCACTGCGAACGGAACATCTAAAATGCGAGCTAAGGTTTGGGCAAGCAAGGTCTTACCACAACCTGTAGGGCCGATCACAAGAATATTAGATTTCTGAATTTCTACCGAGTTAGACTCATCCAAATTTGCTAATCGTTTATAGTGGTTGTATACCGCTACAGAAAGTATCTTTTTAGCACGGTCCTGATCGATAACATATTCATTAAGAGTTTTGCATATATCTTGGGGCTTTGGTAAACCTTCACCACTTAGCACCATGTTTTTATGGTCTTCACGCACGATATCAGAACATAGCTCTACACATTCATTGCAGATGTAAACGGTAGGACCTGCGATCAGCTTGCGTACTTCATGCTGACTTTTACCGCAGAATGAACAGTATAAGGTATTTTTGCTATCCGTCACGTCTGTACCCATATTTTATACTCCGTTAACTTGAAAAATTGGCTCTATCGCTACTATACCTTAAACGCACTACACAATCCTCATCCATTATAGTCTATTTACCTTTTTTATCAGCGCCTGGTAATGGTCTTTTTTCAACTATCGCATCGATAAATCCTAACTTCTTCGCTTGTTCAGCACTCATGAAGTTATCTCGCTCAATACTCTTCTCAATGTCTGCGAGCTTCTGGCCTGTATGCTTAACATAAATCTCATTAATGCGTTTTTTTAATGTGATAATCTCTTTAGCATGAATCTCTATGTCAGTTGCCTGTCCCTGATATCCTCCTATAGGTTGATGGATCATGATACGCGAGTTAGGCAAAGACATGCGCATACCTTTTTCTCCAGCGCATAATAATACGGATCCCCAAGAACATGCCTGCCCCATACAAACAGTAGCTATTTTGGGCCTTATAAATTGCATTGTATCATATATAGCCATTCCTGCAGTCACAACACCTCCAGGAGAGTTTACATACATGTAAATGTCTTTGTCAGGATTTTCAGATTCTAGAAACAAAAGCTGGGCTACAATAAGCGAGGACATACCATCTTCAACTTGTCCAGTTGCAAAAACAATCCTTTCTTTTAGCAACCTGGAGAAGATGTCATACGAGCGCTCACCCCTAGGAGTTTGCTCAATCACCATGGGAACAAGCTGCATATTTATAGCATCTTCTACCAGATTATTAAATCTATTACGACCCATTAATTACCTAACTTTCAAGTTTCTCTAACTAGGCTGCAGCTGTCGGATTCTGCGCCATAGCATTCAGTTCTTCTGCGTATTTATCAAAAAAGTCTTTTGAAGAAATCTCAGTTTCTTTTCTCTTCACTAAACCTAGTATATGGTCTACGGCTTTCTCTTCAAGGATAGGACCTTTTAGTCTCTCCAGATTTTCCGGTTTAGCATAGAAATCCATAACAATCTTTTCTTGCCCAGGGCGAAGCATTGCTTCTGAAAACACAGCTTGTTGAAGATCAGTATCGCCAACTTCAATGTTGTTATCTCGCGCAATTTCAGCAAGTATGATACCAAGACGAACCCGGCGTTTCGCAATTTCTTCGTACTCCTTCTTCATATCAGCTTCGTTTTTGCCTCTGAAGATTTCAGGGTTTGACTGCTTCTGAGCTTTAATCTCATTCCACATAGTATCGAAATCAATTTTGATCATTCCAGCTGGGATCTCAAATTTGTATACAGAGTCGATCTTATCAAAGAGTTTCTTTTTCATACTCAGTCTTGCAAGACCATTGAAATCAGCAGTAATCTTCTCTTCAATCAGCTGCATTAATTTCTCAACGCTTTCAAGCCCTAACTTAGCAGCAAATTCATTATCGATTTTGTCCACATTTTCAGGAGTAAGAACCTGTTGCACTTTCACATCAAAAACTGCTGGCTTGCCTGCAAGATCCTGGTTTGTATAGTTTTTCGGGAAAGACAAACGCACCTTTAGTGCATCAGCAGCTTTCGCACCAATCAATTGCTCCTCAAAGCCTGGTATGAATTGACCTGAACCAAGCTCAAGTCTAATACCATCAGCCTTGTTACCATCAAAATCTTTACCGTTTACTGTTCCATGGAAATCAATAATAACGGCGTCACCTTTTTTGGCGGCATGTTTCTTATCCGCTTCCTTAAAGGTTTTAAATTTATCTTTAATTTCAGAAAGCGCTCGGTCTAAATCTTCTTGAGAAGTCTTAACCTTGAAGGTTTCAATCTCTATCTTTGCCCAATCAACTTTAGGAACATCAGGAAGATACTCAACTTTAGCGGTGAAAACTAGATCAGATTTATCATCAAAGCTTTTGATCTCAACTATAGGTTGAAGTGCAGGTTTTATATCCTTTTCTTTAAGCACAAGTCGTAATACTTCATCTACTTCTGTTTCGATGATTTTAGCTAAAACATCAGGACCCATCTGCTTTCTAACCATTTGCATTGGCACTTTACCATCACGATATCCAGCCATTTTAAAAGTCTTTTGCTTTTCGGTTAATTCAGCTTCCAGCTTATCCACTATTGGCTTAGCCTCTACTCCAACTTCCCATTCGAAAGATAGGCCATCGTGTTTGAGTTCTTTAAGCTTGTAATTCGCAGTCATAAGTCACATCCCAAAATTATAAATAAAATTATCTGTATATACTAACTATCCAACAAACAGCCAATGTTAGCAATACTTTTTTGCTAATATCTTTATTACCTAAATCCATAAATGTATAGTGGAATTTGGAAAATTTCTTAACTAGTTTGAATACCCTGTGCAACCTAATTTTGCTTGAACCCTTGCCTGACTTGCGGTATAATCGCCACTAATTTATTGGTATACAAAGGAAATTCGCATGGCTAAGATATCTCAAACTCAAGATAGACTACTTGCACTAGGCATAATTACTGCAATACAGTATACCGTAAAACCTTCCCCTATGTTCTGGTGTGGCTCCATAGCGCTTTACTTAGTAGATTGGCAAATGCGTACTGTAGTTATAGAGAAAGCTACAAGCCTTTTAAAAGACGAAAAAGAATTTATGGCGCAAGCGGCGCTTTATCTCTGGAACATTATATCTTTCGCTGCAAGAGCAAGCTTCACATATTATGTTCTTAAACCCCTCTTAAGCACAGCTATAGAATCTATGGGGTATAACTCTGATTTTAGCAGGGCGCTTATTCAATCAGCTCTTGCACTAGCATCTAGTTCTCAACTTGAGCTATGCCAATATCATAAGGACTCTACAGAAGTTGGTTCATCGAAAATATCTAATACACTTAAAAACGCTATCAATACCTTGGTTTTCTACTGGTTTGAACCAAAGATGGAGTTCAAAAATTCATTAATGTGTTTACTGGCTACTTCTTTAACATTCTGCACAACTAATTATCTCACCAATACGTCAAAGAAAAATTCTATAGAGATTAGTTTGCAACAAGCTCTTACTCATTCTGCGATTGATCTTGCAGCTAGCACGATTGTCACAAATGTGGCGAACCTTGCACTTACTGATGCTGCGGGTAGGATAGCCAGACATACCTTATGTGTAAGCGTAAGCACTGTTGGTTTATATTTTATAAAAGGATAAAAGTGCAGATGAGGAGAATATAAAAATATTTCGCACAGGGACTTCCATAACTCAAAAGAGTCAAGTATACTAATAAATATAAGATCTGGAAAGTGTGGCCAGTAGCATATATCCTAGAATGTATAAGTCATCCTGAACTTGTTTCAGGATCTTGCAGAGGGTTAGGGAGATGCTGAAACGAGTTCAGCATGACAAAGCTATAGAGGCAATTTTTCAAGCTAATAAGAGTATAATGAACAAATGCAGCCATTGCGAGCAAATAACTACCCTAGGCGTTGAGTTCTGCTGTATCGGCTGTGAAGCTGCATACAAAATAATTCACTCTCTGGATCTGCAGAAGTACTATAAGTACTGCAAAGATATTTATGGAAGCAAGCCTGGCAAGGTAAACGAGGTTGAAAATCAACTAAGTTATGCTGAATATGTGCAAGACGAAGGCCATGGAAGCCATAGAATAAATTTGTTAGTTGAAGGCATTCATTGTGGCTCTTGCATCTGGCTTATTGAAAGCACTCTAAGGAAAGACTCGAAGGTTAAGAGGGCACATGTAAACCTTTCAACTAGAAGATTGACTATCGAATGGACTGGCAATAAAGACTACGTGAGAAAACTGGTAAAGCAAATATTTGCGTTAGGTTACAAGCTTATCCCCTTTACTCCCGAAGCTGCCGAAGATGAAGCCAAAGAGAAAGAGAGAGACTTGCTGAGACGCATAAGTGTGGCAGGCCTCGTAAATATAGCAATGATGATGATAGTATATGGCGTTTGGGCTGGAAACTTTGATCACAGTATGGGTCACTATACAAGGCTAATCACTCATATACTTGCATCCATAATTGCTATACCAGCTATTTTTTATAGCGGACTACCATTCTTGCGCTCAGCACTCAGTGCAATTAAAGCGAAGCAAAGCAATATGGATGTGCCGATTACCATCGGAATTTTAGGAGCTACCTTCATAAGTATCCAAGAAACGATGCTGGGTAATGCCTATACTTACTACGATGCAGCGATCGGACTTATTTTCTTTTTGCTAATTGGGCGCTTTTTAGATCTCAAGTCACGTAACCGAGCACGTGACTTTGCGCGAAAACTTATGCTTAGCCAACCTAAAACCATCACACTAGATATTGAAGGAAAGCTTACCTTGCTGCCACTTAGTAAAGCTAAAGTGGGAGATATTGCTTTCATAAGCGCAGGAGATAGAATTCCCGCAGATGGCGTGATTATTGAGGGAACTACCCAGGTAGACAATAGCTTAATCACTGGCGAATCTACACCTATCGCTCTTACAGTGCAGGATAGAATATCAGCAGGAACTTTAAATATAAGCGCTCCAATCAGGTTGAGAATAGCAGCGCTTTCGGATGACACATTACTTGGTGAAATAATAAGGCTTATGGAGGTAGCGGAACAAGGTAGGGCTAGTTATGTTCGTATGGCTGATAAACTTGCTAAATACTTTACTCCGGTAGTTCTCCTGCTCAGTATTATGACGTTTATGCTTTGGCATTTTGCTTGGGGCACCCCTATAAATGAAGCTTTGCTGCATGGGGTTGCGCTTCTCATAATCACCTGCCCATGTGCACTTGGGCTTGCAGTGCCAGTAGTACAAGTTATTGCAAGCTCACGACTTATGTCGAAAGGAATTATTCTAAAGTCTGCCGATGCTCTTGAGAAGCTGGCTAAAGTTGATCATATTATCTTCGATAAAACTGGCACGCTTACAGTAGGACGACCGAAACTAAGTAATAGGAACCAGCTACCTGATCAGGAATTTGCCGTGATCTCAAGCTTGGCAGCGTTTAGCAAACACCCATTATGCCTTGAAATAGCACGGAGTGGTATAAAATTTGATGGTGATGTGCAAGAACTGAAAGGAATGGGACTTATGGCTCACCTAGATGGTATTGAAATAAAACTTGGCAATAGGAAATTCTGTAGTATCACAGAGATCTCGCATGATACTTACTTAGAGATGTGGTACAAGCGAGGGACCCTACCCGCTATACGGCTCACCTTCATCGATCAATTACGTGCGGATGCTAAAGAGCTGGTTGAAATGATGAAGACAAAAGGATTTGAACCTGAGATTTTATCTGGTGATCGTGATGAAGTAGTATGCCAAATTGCAGGTGTGCTAGGCATTAAAAACTTTAGTGCTGGGGTAGATCCAAAAAGAAAATATGAATATCTAAAATCACTAGCAGACTCCGGCAAAAAGGTCTTGATGGTTGGTGATGGCCTTAACGATTCTGCTGCGCTAAAAGCAGCTTTTGTTTCTATGTCACCTTCAAGCTCACTCGCAATTACTCAAACCAATTCCGACGTAGTATTTCAGGGCGAGCAACTAATGCCAGTTATGGAGTCATATAAGATTAGCATTTTGGCAAATAAGCTGGTAAGGCAGAATTTTGCACTAGCGTTACTCTATAATGCGCTTACTATACCGCTAGCCATTATGGGATATATAAACCCTATATTAGCTGCAATCGCGATGTCCACCTCATCAATAGTTGTAGTATTGAACTCACTTAGAATAAGGCGCAGTTAGCAAATATTTTACAGTAAAAGACCAACAAACTGAGTATTTGACTCAACTCCTCTAGAGTGGTCTTTCAAAATTTCTTCACAGAAATCAAGGAGGTTAATTGGTATATTAAATTTAGTTATTTCTTGATACACCAAACTCATACATTTACCAAAATTGGTAATTTGGTCAGGCAAGTCCATCTCCTTAATATCTTCAGAAGAGTTATATTTTTGGATAAACTGCATAAAATATTCTTCGTCTCTCTGCTCCAAAGGAGTAAGACCCGATGAAAATGCTATTGCTTGTGGAATAAATCTACAGAAGCTGTTTGGAGCTTTTCTGTGTAGCTCCTTAAGGTCAACATTATACACACTGTAGATAAACCGCAATAATCTACCATGATATGATGATGGTAGATTATTCATAACCGTAATATAGTCCTGTTTAAAATCTATCTCTTTTTGCAAATGTTTTAAAGTAACACCTATAGGAGGTGTGTTAAAAGCAATATTCAAACAGCTCAATGAGTCTTGTATAGGGAATTCAGGATATTTATGTGCAAGCACAATTTCTTGACACGTACTTCTAGAATTCAAGATAAACGCCATCTCAAAGTTGGTTGATATTATACCTGTGTTACTGAAAATGCGCATTATAAATGCATCATACATTAAATTAGGGCCTTCAAGTTTTGTTAACAAATTAAGAAACAATTCTGCCCTAGACAACGATATTATGGAATAAATTTCAAATAAATTTAAGATGTGTTGCCCTGATTGACCTGACATAAACACTTCTGAATTCCAAGATTCATTCCACGTAGGTAGAAAATCTTTAAAATTATCTAAAATAAAAGCTGATTCTCTTTCTATAACTTTAAATAAAGACCCTTTCTTTATAGGCGCACCAAACAACCTTGTTAAACGCCATACTTTCTCTGATGATCCTCTACTTTCTTGTTCAAACATATATATCTATAACCCAATTTTTAATACAGCCTAATTACTGCAGGCGCGAATAATACTAATATTTTTTAACAAATCAAGGTTTACTCTTTAGGCAATACAGGTTAGAATATAACTAAATGAAAATGTAGATGTTTATGTTGGCTAACTCAAATAGGGTTTGTAGTAGCCAAAATTTCGGAGAGTCGGTGCGTGGGTTAACTTGGCAAGTTGCAGAAGTTGATGAAAGAATAATTTTAAGCATCGTTCAAAAATTAGAAATCCCCGAAATTTTAGCCACGATTCTATATAACCGCGGTGTTAAAGACGCTGAGCAAGCGGGTTTGTTCTTGGACCCAAAGCTGAGGTCATACATGCCAGATCCATTCGGCTTGCTCGACATGGACAAGGCTGCTTCGCGCATTGCTAAAGCCATAATTGATGGTGAGAAGATCGCAGTCTTCGGTGATTATGACGTCGATGGCGCAACCTCGACTGCACTGCTTAAGCGCTTTTTTAGAGACCTAGGCGTCGACGCCGAAATTTACATACCTAATCGTATACTTGAAGGTTATGGGCCAAGCGATGCCGCTTTTCAAAAGCTTAAAGATAATGGCAATACCTTAGTAATAACTGTGGATTGTGGAACTGTATCATTTGATCCTATTGATTACGCCCGCTCCATAGGGCTTGACATTGTGATTCTAGACCACCACTTAAGTCTAGATAGGCTTCCAAAAGCAAATGCAATTGTGAATCCAAATCGCTTTGATGAGACTTTTTCATATAAATCGCTTGCCGCAGTAGGAGTAGCATTTTTGGCTAGCGTTGCAGTACGTAGCAGGCTGCGTGAATTAGGATATTTTGATGGCAAAATAGAACCCGACCTAATGCAATACCTAGATTTAGTAGCTCTCGGCACAGTATGTGATGTGATGCAACTAAATGGTATTAATCGTGCGTTTGTTGCTCAAGGCCTTAAGTTAATTAACAAGCGAACCAACGTTGGAATTGCCGCATTAAGTGATATTGCTAAGCTCGATTCTTGCGTACAGAGCTATCATTTAGGCTTTGTAATTGGCCCTAGAATCAATGCAGGTGGGCGTGTTGGCGAAGGAATTTTGGGGTCATGTCTGCTGTCTACAGAAGATCCAAATGAAGCCTCTGAAATATCATTAAAGCTGGAACGCTTAAATGAAGAGCGCAGAGCGATAGAGTCTGTAATACTCGAACAAGCTATCTCACAGATTGAAGACTGCAAATTGTATGAAAAGCCAGTAATTATGGTTTGTGGAAGAGATTGGCATCAGGGTATCTTAGGTATTATTGCCAGTCGCCTTAAAGAACGCTATGGTAAACCAAGCGCTGTGGTGTCATTCGTTGATGGCATAGGCAAAGGTTCTGCACGATCCATAACCGGCATCGATTTAGGCACGCTACTTGCTAATGCTAAAGCTTCTGAACTGTTGTTGCAAGGTGGCGGTCATGCTATGGCTGGAGGGTTTTCAGTTGCAGTTGGTAGATCCACAGAGTTTTATGAGTTCTTATGCGAGCGCTTAAAAGATACCGGGGCTATTGTTGAAAAAGCTAAAGAACTTAGGATTGATGCGGTTTTGGACCTATCTGCAATAAATGGAGAGCTGATAAAGATTATAAATCGCGCTGCCCCGTTTGGCGCTGGCAATCCACAGCCCAAGTTTGCAATAAGTAACGTAGTTATTGTTGATGTGCGAATTGTAGGCAAAGCACATATTATGTTCATAGTCGCAAATAAAAAGACGGATAGCATCGCAGTAACTACCGTAAAATGCATAATGTTCAAAGCTCTTGATACAGATATAGGGCAAATTCTCCTAAAAGGTGTGGGAAAAACGGTTAGCATAATAGGTACTATACAACCACATCATCTTGATGATAGAAAAGCTGACTTTATAGCTGAAGATATAGCTCTAATCAATTCATAACAGCTTCTCTATCAATAGCTTTAACTTTTTAGGATCAGTAATAATCCTTATGCGGTCCCCATCCACAAGCTGTGGCATCTCTAATTTAGCCAAGTTTGAAATAAATACTGTATCTACATCAAATAGCTTGGCTTCTATGGCAACATTTGAAGCAGTTGTGATATGCAAATCTACAAATCTCAGTAAGCTGAATAAGGGCAAGGCACTTGCAAGTTCATAGTCTACATTGTCTTGTTCTATTGAAGAAATAGCTTGTAGTGAACTGTCTGTAGCAGGCGCTGTTGGGTGTTTCCTTATCCACCAGAATACATCGTCTTTGCTATCTTTAATTAGATCAACTAATCCATCCCATTCCTTACCACCGAATATATTGGGTCTAAGGGTTATAAGAATATTTAGTTTATATCGTTTCGAGCGCTTTTTAAGCACAGACTGATATTTAATCACTCTTTTATCAACAGATTTCCAGAAATTCATCCATGGGATTCCGCTCACATATACCTTTGGTTTCTTGGTCATTGCACTAGAATTTGATGATAAAAATTCGCGTTTATCTTCTTCTGTCCAAAACCAGAAGATCTGAGGTATGGTATTATAGCACTCTTCCGGTATTTGCCACCAACCTTGATATGCAAAATTGTTGTGAGTATTACCATGCTGCAATTCAATAGTTGGAATACCCCTTTTAGCACAAGCATAACACATAGCCATCCCATTCATTGTGTAATAGCAAACTACATAGACCTTTTTGGGGCGGGCAACGGAGAGTATGGCGGAGTAAAAGTACGATATAAACTTAACTCCCCAAGCATATTTTAGCATGGGCTTTATATCGAGAATTCCAAGTTCTTTAAATAGCTTGGCAAGCTCGCTAGGACATTTATTCTTAGGCATAAAGTGCGCTAGAATAACTGCAATTTCTTCAAAAACTCTAGTCAAGAACGATTTGCAATTCCTAGGATATCTATAAAATATGCCTCTTTCAAGAAAGAGGCATTTATCACCAGATTTCTTGTGATTTTCCATAATTGGTTGGATTAGATAATCATACCAACTTTCTTCAAAAAAACTTTTCGTCGCACCGTTACCTAAGAATAAAACATCACATTTAGATGGAAACCATATACTGTGTCTCCAATCCCTTATGCTATTTATGGTATGCATTATCCTACGCTTAATACCATTTCCTGTTGGAGCTGCACTTTTAACTAAATTCCTAAAAAGATAGCATCTGACTATTGGCCATAGATGCATATCTCCTATTTTCCAATCTGCAACTTTATATTTTTTTTCGCAGGACTTAATTAAATCTAAGTACTCCTTGTTATTCATCTGTTTACCTGAAACCTAGTATTTGCTGGCACCAGATACCCATCCGGCACTACAGCATTTGGAAGTACCACAGCTCCAGCTCCTATCAAGCAACCCTCCCCTATCCTTGCACCACCAAGGATTATAGCACCTGGGCAAATATGGCTACTATGGCCAATTACCACATCATGTTCAATAATAGCACCTGTATTTATTATGGCATTACTGCTGATTTGAGAATCTGCATTAATTGTACTTGAAGCTACTATTAAAACACCATCAGCTATTTGCGCAGTATCACTTATATAGGTTCTTGGACTTATGATGCTGGTAAAAACAAAACCCTTGTTTAAATATTCAAGAAAAACCTTTTTACGTCTTATTAGAGATTCAACTGTTACAGCTCCAAAAGATAGAATGAGACTAACCTGATCTTTATAATCATCCAACTCGCTTTCATTAATTTTATTTAAACCATAAAACTCTTGTGCCTTATCATCTACATAGCCAAGACATTGCACATCTAGCAGTCGCACCGTTTCATATATCACTTTGGCATGGCCTCCAGCACCGATCAAAATTATCCCTCTATTCATAAAGCATCATACCTTTTATAGTTTTTCTTAGCTGTCTTGCCTAAGTAATCCCAAATTCTAAGTGGCGATACGGAGTTTTCTGGCCTGAGTGCTATAGTGTTTTCCATACTGAACACATCTCCTAACTCTATATCTTTTGCCGCATACATACCACGTCTCACTATATTCTTATTTTCAAGTTCAGCGCTACTGGGCACTTTTTCAGCTATTCCTAGTATTGTCTCAGTGTCCCGGATATTTTGAACCATAATCTTTAGCTCATCGGGATTCAATGATGCCTTATGATCTGGTCCAGGCATGGACTTATCAAGCGTGATATGCTTTTCGATAACCGCTGCTCCAAATGCAGCTGCAACTACTGGAACTAAAATACCGATTGAGTGATCAGAATAGCCAACAACAACATCGAATTCTTCAGCAATAGTTTGTATAGCGCGTAGATTTATATCTGCAAATTTAGCCGGATAATCAGTGGTGCAATGTAATACTGTTACCATTGTCTTAAGCTTTGCCTTGGTCTCTTCTTCACTTAAAAGCTTAAGGCAGTCATCATGACTTTCCGGTAGTTCTCCCGGGTATTTATAGCCAAATGCCAGTACAGCAAGCGCGTTACTTATATCATTAAGATCTGAAAGTCCTGATGATATGATAACTGGCAATCCCGATTGTGCCGCACTAAGTAATAGTGGTGCATTGGTAATGTCGCCAGAGCCAATTTTAAGCATATCCACACCCATTCCTACAAGCTCATTCAGGCTACCCACATCAAATGGCGTAGAAAGAAATTGTATACCCAACTTTTTGCTGTGCCGCAAAAGCTCAACATGATCTTCTTTGGACAATTCCAATTTCTTCAGCATTTCATACTGTGATTCACTGCGGCCAGTATTTTCAATCTGATATTTAGCTTTGGTAGCTGTTGGAGTAGTAATTAAATCAGCTTTAAAAGTTTGGAATTTTACTGCATCAACTCCTGCGTCATAAGCGACATCAATCAATTGTTTTGCTAGCGCCAGGGATCCATTGTGATTGACTCCAGCTTCGGCAATTATGAAAATATGTCTACTATGGTTTAAGGTCATAAAATTTCTTATAAATAAAAGTTTTTAAATCAGTCTCCTTTAGCTTAGCTATAATTTTTTGAGCAACTGTTCCCGGCTCCCCAAATGGATTCTTAACAGTTAGACAATTCTCCTTTTGCCAATTTATATCCATTGCTTTCCCTATGGCTGCTTTTATATCTTGGCTCTTACTGCTTGTATTCAAGACAGAGTTAGCATGAAATCTACCATCCTGACGATGCCCAATATTTATAGTTGGCTTATGAAAATAAGGAACCTCCAATATACCGCTTGAAGAATTACCAATTAATGCTTGAGCATGCCTAATCAACCCTAAGTAAAGCTCTGAACCAAAGTGGTAAAATAGCTTAAGCTTTTCGCCGCTATTTTGTGCAGCAATTTCTTCCCAGGTTTTGTTAATCGAATAGCCACTTGGATCAGCATTAGCAAGTGATACTATCAATTGATACTCTTTATAGGTGGCGAGTGCATCCCATATGTTTTTCACTATTTCTTGCTCTTTCATCACATCATCTATCGCAGCGGTAGTTGGATGATCTACAATCAAAAAGTATTTATCCCAAAGCTTAATGCCTAACTTTTGTTCTATATAAGATTTACTTATACCATTTATATTTGCAATTTGGTCAATACCAAGCGCTCCTGAAACAAAGACACTGGAGGGCTGCTCACCCATCTGTATTAGACGATTTGCATAAAGCTCATGAGCCACAAAATGAATACTTGCAAGCTTACTTATTGCATGTCTGAAATAATCATCCAAGGCTCCTGAGGTAACCTCACCACCATGTAGATGGACAACTGGGATTTTGAGGCAATACGCAGCTTGCGCAGCAGCCAGAATTTCAAAGCGATCGCCAAGCACGATGATGTAATCTGGTCTATTAAATGCGAAGTAATCAGTAAAAGATATTACTCCAAGCCCTAATGCTTTTGCCATACCAGCAGGCTCATCTGAACTTAATAGAGTTGTAATTTTGGCATCTATACTGAAGCCATCCTGTTCTATTTCACGATAAGTCCCTCCCCATATAGGAGATAAATGTGGACCAGTAACTGCTATCTTCAGATCAAAATCATCATCTTTAGCAAGTAACCCTATTAGGTTTTTAAGCAAACCATAATCCGCTCTACTTCCAGATACAACACAAGCTTTATATTGTTTCATAAACTTACACCTCCTAATTTCTCGGCTAAAAATGGGCTACTAGGGAGGCATACAACCCTATTATGCAAATCATTAGTGGCAGATAAATCACCTTGCGGCATATCCTTATACATAGGCAACATATGCATAGGTATCCAAATAGGGCGACACCCTATTTTAGTGGCATGTAGCAAATCAAGAAGTTCGTTTTTTAGATGAGCATATTCAGGTTTAATTAGCACAGCCTGCAGCCAATAATTACTTCTAGTGTCAGGCTCATCTGATAAAAAGTCAAAGTACTTACTATCTGCAAAAGCATTTTTATAGTGCTCTGCTAACTGCCGCTTTTGCTTGAGAAATCCGCTAATCTTCTCAAGTTGCGCAACACCTATCGCAGCATTTATATTTGGCATTCTAAAGTTATATCCCACTTCATCATGATAAAATTCATAAGGGTGCACAATTTTAGCAGTAGTTGAGATATGCCTTATTCTATCCGCAATAGTATCGTCATTGGTAAGTATTGCTCCACCCCCGCCCGTTGTTATGATCTTATTACCATTAAAGCTTAAGGTTGCTATAGCACCGAAAACTCCTAAATGCTTTTCGTGATAGTAAGATCCTATGCCTTCAGCAGTATCTTCAATTACTAGCAAATTATATTTTTGTGCAACTCTTAAGATCCCTTCCAAATCTACTGGATGACCAAATACATGAACAGGAATTATGGCTTTCACCCTACGCTTAGTCTTGCGATTTATAGCGCGTCCTGCATTATCAAATTCTATGATTTGCGCTAGATAGTCGTCCATCTTAAGCGCATCTATACCGAGATTTTGATAACTAGCATCTACAAAGTGTGGTACGGCACCTACCTGCATAACGGCATTAGCAGTAGCTACAAATGTGAGAGATGGTATTATGACTTCGCAGCTTTCGCCAATTCCTAAAACTTGGAGCGCCAAGTAAAGAGATACTGTACCACTTGAAACTGCAATTGCATGTTTGACGCCACAGAAATCTGCAAGTCTCTGTTCAAATTCTTTAACAAAACGCCCCTGGTATGAAACCCATCTAGTTTTCAGGCACTCAAGCACATAGGCCTCTTCTTTGTCATCAAAGAATGGTTCATGCAATGAGTAGCTTTCAAAGCCTTTTGGCAAAGCAGCTATAATTTCGTTTTTCAAATTCTCTACAGCCATTATATAGTATACCTATCCGGGTTATAAAAGCTGCTATTTTGATTAGCTTTAAACCATTCTACAGTCTCTATTAGCCCTTGCCTTAAGCCTTCTAAGCCTGCATATTGTGGTTGCCATCCAATAGTTTGTTTAGCTTTATCATTAGAGGCCCATAGTCTTTCTACTTCACTATTCTCAGGTCGCAAGCGCTCTTGATCAACTTTGATCTCCACTTTGTTACCGATTATATCAGCAATCATGAGGGCGGTGTCTCTTATAGTAATTTCAAAATTACTGCCAAGATTTATAACTTCACCAAAGCTTTCTTGTCTGTCTATACAAGATACCATACCTGCCGCTGTATCCAAACAGAAGTTAAAGTCTCGCGTGGAATCAAGGTTGCCCAAAAATATCTCTTTTTTGCCTGTCAGCACCTGAGTTATAATAGTGGGAATAACAGCTCTGGCAGATTGGCGTGGACCATATGTATTAAATGGTCTTATGATTGATACAGGTAATCCAAAAGAACGATGAAAAGATGTAGCAATTTGATCTGCTCCAATCTTGGATGCTGAGTATGGAGATTGACCCACTTGCGGATGCTTTTCATCAATTGGCACATATTGAGCTGTGCCATAAACTTCACTAGTTGAGGTATGCACTACTTGCGAGACACCATGGTTCAAGCACGCTTGCATAACATTTAAAGTGCCAGTAATGTTGGTTTCTATATAAGATTCTGGCGCATGGTAAGAATATGGTATTGCAATCAGAGAGGCTAGGTGGAAGACGATATCCACTCCCTTAATTGCAGTGGAGACGAAATTATTATCACGTACATCGCCTAAGACAAATTCTATATTTCCTTTTACATCCGAATGATCTAACCATCCTTTATGTCCGAAGGAGTTATAACAACAAAAAGCTTTGACGCTATAACCTTGCCTTACAAGCATCTCTGAAAGATGGGAACCTATAAATCCATCTGCACCGGTTACTAGTATCTTTTTGTTATTCATAAACTTACCCCCTACATAGAATATATTTTGTTTATTATTTTCATAGTTTTTAATGCATCCGACATAGTTGGAGAATTGGATTCTTGCCCAAGAGCTGAACGTACCGCCTCTATTGCCTGTAGCTTAAATCCTGGTTTGAATTCTTTATCCCATTCGCTAATCTCAGTTTCGTGAAGCTGCCGCTCACCTGTTAGCTGAAAAACCGCTCTTTCTAAGGGGCGCATCTCCCAGCGAATATCTTCAGTAGTGATAGCAACTGCCCAAGGTCCCGGCGCATTCCATATACCTTGATATAGACCTTCATCACCACTTGAGAATTTAATGAACGCATTTAGCCACAAGGTTTTTGTGGGATTCCATTCACTCGAAATCTGAACGTCCACGACATCTCCTCTACCAAAAAAAGATAAATAATCAACTAAATGAATGGAATTTGCATACATCCAGTAATTTACTACCTCTTCATGATGATTGAAGCTTCTGGCTAACTCAAGGCTTTGCTGATCAAATACCGTAATAAATCTCGCTCCACTTTGCTCATTCAAAGATGCTATAGCTTTTTGAGTGCTTGATAAGAACCTTCTATTTAAAGCCACTAGTATTTTTCTAGAATTCTTAAGTGCACCGTCATGGATGCGCAAAGCTTGCTCTAGATTAAGCCCTGGTGGTTTTTCCAAAAATATAGTCCAATCATAATTAATCACTTCGAGTGCCACTTCCAGCATTGAAGTTTCATATACAGTTACAACTACTAAATCAGCTTTAGTTTTTTCGTATAGCTCTCTAACAGACTCTGCAACTAGTGGGATTTTAAACTGCACAGCTAGTGCATCTGCTTTAGCTTTAGTTCGACTAAAGATACCAGAGATTTCAACATTCTCTATACTTGCAAAGGCTTTGAGATGCTCAAGCGCCATGTTACCTGCTCCTATCACTACTACCTTACAAGGTTTATCTATGCCCATGCGAACACCCTCTCTAATGGCAAGTTACTATCCGAAAGCCCGACTGCTCTGTTATTATTTTCATTTGAAACATAAGCGCAAACTAAAGCCTTGATAGCAAGTGTTGCATCCATTACTGTAGGATAACCCTCGCCTTTAATAAGTGCTGTGATTACAGCTTTAGTTGATTCAACTATATCAATAGCAGCAATATCTTCACTCATTATGATACTGGGTTGACCATACCTTGTGGATGGTAAGTCTTTGTCTTCAATATTTCGGCGAGTTGCATACAATTTTCCTGCTAGTTCATCCACTATTATTTGTCCACGCTTTGCAACATAGGTTGCTATTAAACCGTGTCCATTTGATACACTTGCATCCAAGTAAAGCTTTTTGCCTGATGCAGTTGTTAATCGCATGCTACCAGATTTATCCCTAAAATCTGAGCCTCGTGGATTAGGCAAGTCTGCTGCATCAAACCATGCAGTAACACACCTTGGCGCCTCATCAAACATAAAGCGCATTAGCTCAATATAGTGAATACCATTCATTGCCATTCCGAAATTACCCGAAGTTACATTGATGGATTCCAGTCCTCCAAATTCTTCACTAGCCAGCAACTTTTTAGGTATTGTATATTGATCCAAAAATCGCATTTGATGGTTTACTGCAAGATCTACTTCATTTGCTTTGCACACATCTATTATTTCGTAACAGTCTTTAAGCGATATACTTAAAGGCTTTTCGCATAGAATCTTTTTAACTCCATTTTTTATAGCTTTTAGTATGTATGCTTTATGAGACGGAGCTGTTGTTGCGATTACACATAAATCTGTCTTTGTTTTTTTGAATAGCTCATCTATATCATCAAAGATAATATCTTTAGATAACTCATGTTTTTCTATAGCCTGCTCACAGCTTGGCATACTAATATCAAAGATGCCGTTCACTTCAAATTTTAGGTCCAGTAAAGCTCGAATATGCCGTACTCCCATTCTACCACAACCTATTACTACTGCCTTCATATGTAACTCCTTATTAATTTCTTATGATTGATATTATACTTGTGCAAAGTTGGTTATGGAAGTCCCCAACCAAAAAATATTTAGATGCTTATATCTTTATAAATTCGCGGTAAAGTTTATGGTGCGCTGTCTTGATCTTCTGTGTCTTTCTTATACATAGCAAGAGCCTCTTTCAACTCACCCAAGAATAATGCCTTGCCATTTTTCATATACAAACATTTATTACAGAATTTTTCCAGTAAACTATCGGTATGAGAGGCCATAATCATTATGTTAGCATCATTTAAAAAACGCTCTAGCCGCTCATTTGCCTTCTCTATAAAGTGAGAATCCCCTGCACCTATTCCTTCATCTATTATCACTATATCAGGGCGCTTGCATGTTGCCACCCCGAAAGCTAGACGGGCACGCATTCCCGCAGAATAGGTTCTAAGCGGCATGTTAAGAAATTCTCCAAGCTCAGAAAAGTCGGCAATATCTTCAACGCATTCTTTTATCTCTTTAAGTCTATACCCTAGAGCTATACCCCCAAGAATTATGTTTTGATAACCTGAAGCCTCTTCATCAAGCCCAAATCCAGTACCCAAAATGGTAGTTATTTTACCAGATACTTTTCTCTCACCAGTAGATGGCTCATAAATGCCAGCAATCAGTTTTAGCAAACTGGTTTTACCCGCCCCATTTCCCCCTATTATAGCAAGCTTATCACCAGCTTGCAGCGAGAGGTTTAGTTTATCCACAGATCTTACTTTAACCACTCCATCCTTTGGCTTGGATATGATACCGGCACTTGCAAGTGAAACTATGGCCTTCTGTAAGGACAGTGCACTATAGTCATATACAGGATAGTCTAGGCTGACATTTTTTAATTCTATACTTATTGTCATCTTTACAACCAATGCACTAATTGTTTTCTATATTTATTAAATAGATATCCAGCAAAAACAAAGAGGAACAGAGAGAAGCAGCATGTAAATATCAGGCTTACTGTCTCAGGAATCTTTCCAAGTAGCGGCTCTCTAAGAAGCCCTACATAGTGAGTTAGTGGGTTAAAGTTAGCTAAATATGCTTTATCTCCAAGCATTTCAGGCTGCCACATTACCGGAGTTAAGAAAACTAGGATACCTATTAGAGAGTTGATTAATTGCATAACATCTCGAAATCTAGTGCAAGTAAACCCTATTATTATAGCCAGCGAAACTGAGGTAACCGCAAAAATTGCAAGCCCTGGTATTAACATAAAAATAGCCCATCCAACATTAATCTGGAAGTAAAGCAATACAAGCGCAACAATTACTAAGCTATGGAAAAATATTATGGTATTTCTCACAAACATTCTGAACCCAAAGCTTATGAGCGGAACATTTACGTGCCTTATAATCCCAGCCTGGGAAATGAATACAGTGCACGATTCCATAATTATAGTAGACATATATGTCCATACTACCATACCACAGGCAACATACGGGAAAAAAGTGCCCAGCTTTGTTCTAAAAAGAAGCGAGCCTAAAGTTGCAATACATCCGATAGATATGAATGAAACAATAACTAACCAAAAAGGCCCCAGTTTTGTTCTACGATATCTGAGCACGATGTCAATCCAAGCGAGAAGAAGCCATAGCTCACTCCTCTCTAATGTTGAGAGCAACTCCTTATAAAAATAGTTAACGCGTTCTTTTGCCACTTATCTCACATACTTAAAAATTTCTCTAGTAATCTAAGGCCATCTTCTCCACTTTTTTCTGGGTGGAATTGAAAGCCGTATATATTATCTTTATGCGTGCACGCAGTAATATTCCGTCCATTATAATCATAATGAGCCAAAATGTCACCTTCATTTGAAGGGATCGCCATATAACCATGCACAAAGTAAAACCATTTGCCTTCAAGGCTAGGAGAAAGCTTGTTCTCAGCACTCGCTTTATTTACATGCAATTGAGCCCAACCAATGTGCGGCACCTTGTGTGAAGTGTTATCAGCTTTTGTGGATGGTATCTTATCTACGGTGCCTTTGATTAAGTCCAATCCTTTATGGTCACCAAATTCTTTACCTATGCTATGGAGCACCTGCATTCCGACACAAATTCCTAACAATGGTCTCTGAGTGACTGCAAAACCCACTATAGCTTCTGCAAGCCCTCTTTTACTAATTTCTCTCATACAATCACCGAAGGCTCCTACTCCTGGGAGCACTAGTCGATCTGCACTCATAATTTCACTTGGGCTAGACGTAAGCACTACATTGCTTCCAGCGCACTCCAAAGCTCTGGATACACTTAATAAATTGCCAACTCCGTAATCTACTACCACTACCCGATTCATAACCTTACCGATATCCCAGACTCATGTAAGCAACCTTTAATTTGCTGTACAGAGAGTTTATCATAATGCAGCAAGTTAGCAATTGCCACTGCATCAGCGCTACCTAACTTAAATACATCTACTATATCACTTGGCGATCCAGCCCCACCACTTGCTATTACCGGCACACTTACAGCTCTTGAAACTTTATGGACTAATTCTAGATCAAATCCTCTATTAGTACCTTCTTTATCAACGCTTGTAAGCAGAATCTCTCCCGCACCATTTTCCACAGAGCTCTGGCACCATTTAACCACATCCAAGCCAGTTTTCTCCCGACCATTATCATAATATACTTCCCACTTACCTTCGGTTATTTTTTTAGCCTCAACACTTAAAACCATACATTGTGAGCCAAATCTACTAGCTACTTCGCCGATAAGCTCTGGTCTCTTTACAGCTGCAGTATTTATCGCGACTTTATCTCCGCCTGCTCTTAGAATAGTCTCAACATCAGTTATACTCCTAATGCCACCTCCTACCGTCATAGGAATAAATATACTCTTCGTCGTATCCTTTATCACATCAATAAGGGAGTTTCGGTTATAAAGGGAGGCAACTATATCCATGTATATTAGCTCATCAACACCTTGATCATAATATTTCCTTGCATATTCTGATGGATTGCCTATAACCCTCAAGCCTTCCAAATGGATACCTTTTATCAAGTTAGGAGCTTTAATATCAAGCCGTGCTATAACCCTTTTTGCAGACATACCTACTCTTGATTAAATACGGTATGGCGCAGCACCCAACTACCTCCTACTTTCTGCCATAGATGAGGAGATCTGAATTTATCGCACAAGTTCATAAAGTAATCACGATCAATAGCAGGGCTTGCAAACATTTTGCTAGCAACGGGGAAATCTTTATCGGTTATACTTAAGTAATTGAAAATCTCTTCCGCAAATCTGCCAGGGAATTCACCATCAAATTTCTTCACTAGAGCCACACCTTCTTCCCTGTTTATATCGCCGGATCTAATCTCTTGTGAAGCATCATAGGTGGCTCTACCAATGCCAAACTTAACGTATGTGGTATAGTAGTGAAAGTCATCGATTTTATCATCAATACTATTATATTTACTATAAGTTCCTGGAGTACGCTCAGGAGAAGCTTGGAATCCCCCATTTTCAACTGAATAGTAGTAGCAACTTTGAGGGTGCCATTTTAAGTAGTAACCTAAGTAGTGCACTTCTATATTTTTTTTCTCAATTTCCTCTGGATTTGCCGGCATATATGGATCCAATTCATATGGCTCTACCCCAAATTCATTAACCAACGATTCAACTGATTGCCCACCTAAGTAAGCCTTGCTCCTATCCGAGAATGAGTAATAAGCAGCACTTCGTTTTGAAGTATCGGTATCACCTTTAGGGTTGCCATATTCTGCTTCATTCTCCCCATAGAATACAAGAGGGATGTTAAACAATGCCGCCATTTTAGGTGCAAGATTCTTTTGCCCTAATATAAAAGGTTGGAATGGGTGGAATAAGTTCTCAACTGCTAGCCTAGTAAGCAATCTGTGAATGCGGCCATTTGGTGTCATAAGGTAATTATCAAACCCCGCGTGTATCCAAGAATTATGATTGTTCCAACCCCATGGAGTATAGATATGAGGAGCCCAAGTTACTGTCAAAGGCTTCATACCATATTTATATTTAAGCATGTGAGCCGCATAGAAGCTATCTTTTCCGCCAGAACCAGGTACTAAACAATCATACTGAGTTCCATCTCCCCTAAATCTATCACATAATTCTTTTAGCTGTTGCTCTCTAGCATCCCAATTTATGTTCTTTTTTTGCTCAGCTACATTACATGCATCGCATACACCATTTTCATCAAAGTTTATGGTTTTCTTTACTGAACCAGCTGTATGCTTAAATTCCACATCCGAGTTAGGGCGTTGATTGGATATTACGCACTTCTTACAAAATTTCACTTCACTTGGGAGCCCGTATTTAGTTTCAAATATTTCAGCTTCTTTCTGTGTTACTTGCTTATTGATCATTTATTTCTCCAGCTAGGCGTATGGCAGTTGCAAAATCTTCTTCAGTGTCTACATCTACAGACCTATCTTCGGGCATGAAATATGGCAGTGTGGATAAATCACTAAATACTTTTTTATCCAAAAGATGTTTTATCTCAAACAAATATACTGCGCCATTCGCACGGTATATTTTTTCATATCCATTAAGTTGCTCTAATCCAAGTTTAGTTGCCCCATAGTAAAAGCTGCTAGGCTTACCAATGGAAGTAAAGCTGACACATGTTTTGGCCATACTATTTCCACATAGAACTATAGCATTATCTATATCTTGGGACAATCTAAGCGGAGAAGTTGGCTGTAATAGAACCCCATAGTCATACTCACCTTGAACTTGTTCCAATGCATGCAGCACTACCTCAAGAGATTCCGCTTCATCCGTTGCAAGGTGCTGCGGCCTACTTATGGCACGCACATCTTTATACTTCTTTGCTATTTCAAGTACGTTCGGATCGTCCGAAGTTACAATTATTTTATCTAATAGTTTAGAATTTATTGCGCTCTCTATGGTCCAGCTCACCATTGGTTTACCGTTTATAAGCCGACAATTTTTGCCAGGACACCGCTTAGAATTAGCCCGAGCAGGGATAATAGCTACAATTTTTTGGCCTTTATACATTGGAATTTTTAATGCAAATTAAGGCTTGTATTATAATATTTACGCCAAGTTAGGTCAAATCATTTAATAACAGCTAAACTTTTCTTAGCTTATATTTATCGTTATATCACACTCAGATGGGGGTATGGAAGTCCCAAGATGAAATATTTTTATTAATATAAGAAAACTAACAAAATACCCAGAATTGTCACACCGCGACTTGATCGCGGTGTCCATGTTTAAACAGAACACTAGTAGAGTTTTTGTTGCTAAAAGCGTCCCAAACTATCTTTCTGTACTACTTATAAGCGTTAATGAAGCCTTAATATGGATCTTGCTGTCAAGCAGCAAGATGACAAAATAGGGGCAACCAATTGTCTTTTAAGGCATTTAAAATTCCATTTTTATTCCGGACACTAGTGGCAATTGATACGGCATAACAAAATGTGTAGTTGTTCATAACTTCTTAAACATTACTCATGTTAAATAGTGCGCGCTGTAATACCGAATTTTGTGTAGTATAGGTTTATGATCTCAGCTGAGGTTTCTTCGATTGCTCTATTACCTACATCCATAACTGCTATATCATGCTTCGCAAAGAATTTACGTGCATCTATTATCTCTTCTTTTATCGCAGTTAAGTCTGTATAATTATTAACGTATTCTTTCTTTGAAGTTAAAGAATTCAAGCGATTTTCCCTAATTCCTTTAAGCTTCTCTGCATTTATTGTAAGCCCTACTACCAAAGTTTGCTGTATCTTAGCAAAGTCTATATTAACTCCAACACCAGCAATAAAAGGAATATTGGCAGTCTTAAAGCCTCGCTGAGCTAGATATAAAGACGTAGGTGATTTGGAAGTCCTGGAAACTCCAATAATTATTATATCAGCATTATAAATATCATCCTGCTTTTGACCATCATCATGTGCTAGTGTATAGTCCATTGCAGCTATACGTGCATGATAATTTTTATCTAAAACCGTGTGCTGAATCCCAGGTTTTTTCTTGAGGCTTTGGAGATTAAATAAGTTACTAAGGTCGTCGATAATGTTCCCTATCACAGAAATTGCATGTAAATCATTTTTGGCACATGCATCCAACAAATGTTGTTCTACTATATCATCCACTATAGTGTATATAATTACCCCAGGCATTATCTTCATACTAGTCACCAGAGTATCAATATGAGCTTTAGTACGAACCATAGGCCACATGAACTTGTTGGCTTGCAGATCATTAAATTGAGATAACACAGCATTGGCAACTCTTAGCACCGTCTCACCGGATGAATCAGAAACAAGGTAGACATTAATTTGCTGAAGCTCTGTCATTATTTAAGTCCTATTAAATGATTGTAAAATAAATACATATTCCTCAGCTATCTCCTTTAGCGCATCATACCGCCCAGATTTCCCCTTATGCCCCCCTTCCATATTGGTTTTAAGCAACAGCAGATTATCATCTGTCTTATTACTTTTAAGCTTCAGAGCAAATTTTGCCGGCTCCCAATAAGTTACCCTAGGATCATTAAGGCCTGAGGTTATAAAGATGTTAGGGTAATTTTGTGGCTTTATGTTATCAACCGGAGAATATGACTTAATATATTCATAATACGCAGGATCTTTGGGATCTCCCCACTCTTTATATTCATTGGGCGTAAGAGGCAGGCTATCGTCAAGCATAGTAGATAGTACATCTACAAAAGGCACATGCAAAACAGCGGCCTTATAGAGTTCAGGAGCATTATTTATGCAATAACCTACCAACATACCACCTGCACTACCACCACATATAGCTATACTTCCCTTGCAAGTATAGCCAAGTTTTATGAGAGCATTAGCTGAATCAATAAAATCTTCAAAGGTACGCTTTTTAGTTAAAAATTTAGCAGACTCATACCAATCATATCCTAGATCATCTCCACCTCTTATGTGTGCAATAGCAAAAACAAATCCACGATCTACTAGTGATAGCGCAGTTGTCCTAAAGGTAGCAGGAATCGATATACCATAAGAACCATACCCATATAAATAAAGAGGGTTACCACCTACCTCTTTTAGTAAATCCTTACGATATAGCAGTGATATTGGTATTTTCACGCCATCTTTAGAATCGGCCCATACTCGCTTTGTTTCATACTTGTCCGCATCATACCCAGAAGGAATTTCCTGAACTTTGAGCACTGCATATTCATGACTTGCAAAATCACATTCTATAATTGAGCGTGGCTGAATCAGTGAGGAATACTGATATCTAATTGCTGGAGACTCAAAGGTAGTGAAAGTGTGTTGTGCATCATAAACTTCATCTTTGAATGCAATTTCATAAACTCCACCATTGCTGAAGTTCATAATCTTAATTTTATTTAACCCCAAGACTCGCATATCCACAACCAAGCATTCCTTATAAGCTGTAGCGTCCACCAGATAAACTTCAGGATCATGCGCTATAATTTCTTCCCAATTTTCAGATGGATTAGCTATGCTAGCTTTAACAAGGCGGAAGTTTTTGCCCATGTCATTGGTAATAATATAGAAATCCTCGCCGTGGTGAGTCATATGGTATAAATGCCCAGCTTTTCTTGGCATAACTAGCTTAGGCATAAGATCCGCATCTTCTAGATCTATATATCTAACTTCACTAGAGTCACCAGACTTTGCGGTTATAAACAAGTAGCGCTCTGAACTTGATAAATGCGGATTAACCCAAAAGGTTTTATCTATCTCTTCGTATATAAGAACGTCATCTGACTGGCTTTTGCCTAGTTCATGATAATATACTTTGTCAGCTCGCCACTCCAGCCCAGTAGGCACATAAAAGAATCCTTTGCAATTTTTATGCCAAGTTACATCTCCAAAAACATCACTTACACTTTGGTCGATTATTCTGTTTGACTCCAGATCTTTAATAAACACCTGGTACTTCTCAGAACCATTTAGATCTACTGAATATGCCAGCAATTTGTGGTTATGAGAGGCATCTACTACTCCAGTTTGGAAAAACTCTTTACCCGCTGCTTCTTTATTTTCATCCAGCAAGATTTCTTCCGCAGCATCCATATTTCCTAATTTTCTAGCATGCACCCAGTAATCCTGTCCCTTTTGTATATAGCTATAGTAATGGTAGCCATCCTTTTTTACTGGAACAGTAAAGTCATCCTCTTTGATGCGCCCTTTAAGCTCAGCAAACATAGCATCTACTTGTTCCTGCAAAGGATCAAAAAATTCTTTGCACTTAGCGTTTTCACCATTGAGATAATCCATGATTTTTGGATCTATCGATGTAGGCCAATTTGGATCCCTAAGCCAGGAATAATCTGGGTCATCATTAATTTCTGCAACTAAAACCATCGTATATGCCGTAATTATTTAATTAGTCATTGGCCCTTTGGGCTTACCATGCACAAATTGTTCAACGAATTCATTGCCTGAATCGCTGATATTTTTGCCTTCACCGCTCCAGATAAACTTACCCTGATAGATGAGTGCAGCCTTATCTGCAACCCTTGCTGCACAGTTCATATCATGAGTTATAGTAATCGTTGTCGCCCCTAACTGCTTAGAGCAGCTTTTGATAAGCTCACTAATAATTCCAGACATGATGGGATCTAAGCCAGCTGTAGGCTCATCAAAAAATATAACCTCTGGGTCACTCGCTATAGCACGAGCTAGAGCTACTCGTTTTACCATGCCTCCCGACAGCTCTGCTGGGTAAAGATTTAGCGCTTGTTCATCTAGTCCCACAAGCTGCAATTTTTTGAGGGCGTGCTCTCTAGCCTGTTTCTTGGTGATCAGTGCACGCTCTAGCATGGTAAAACATATGTTTTCCCAGACTCTTAGACTATCAAACAGTGCACCACCTTGGAATAACACGCCAGATTTGTCTATAAGATCTTTCCTCTTATTAAGCGGCAAATACGTTATGTCGACACCATCTAAGAAAACTTCGCTTCCAGCATCTGGAGTAAGCAATCCTATTATCGACTTAATCAGGACGCTTTTACCTGTACCTGACCCCCCCATAATAACGAATGATTCGCCCTTATTTACCTTAAAACTTATGTTATCCAGAACCTTTTTGGAGCCGAAACTTTTGCTTAAATTCTTAACCGTGATTTTTGCTTGTGTATTCATACTACTTACCAAATAAAACCCCAGTTATGATGTAGTTAGAAAGCAGTATTAAGATAGAAGCACTTACTACTGCGTTAGTTGTTGCTATACCAACACCTTGAGCGCCACCTTTTGAGTAGTAACCATGATAACAGCCCATGGTAGTGACAATAAACCCAAAGAAAGCCGCTTTGATAAGACCTGAAGTCACATCGGGTCTTTCAAGATACTCAAAAGTGCTCTTTAAGTAACTGTAAGCGTTAAAATCAAGCTTATAAATGCTTACTAAGTATCCACCAAAAACACCTATTATATCTGCAACAATCACTAATAGTGGCAACACTATTATCCCTGCAAGTACTCTGGGAAGAACTAGATATTTGAACGGATCGGTGTTTAAGGTATAAAGCGCATCTATTTGCTCTGTAACCTTCATTGTTCCAATTTCTGCTGCAATCGATGCCCCCACTCTACCTGCGAGCATTAACCCTGCAAGCACGGGCCCAAGCTCCCTTGTAATAGATAACACAACCACAGAAGCTATTGAGCTTTCCGCATTAAACCTTGAAAATCCCGTATAACTTTGGAGCGCAAGCACCGCCCCGGTGAAGATAGCGGTGAGACCAATTACTGGCAAAGAGTTATAACCAATTTGCCAAATTTGCCTAAGCAACTGTTTAAAATAGAATTTGGTAGATGCCATTGATCTAATTATAAAGCCAACAAAAATTCCTAAGCGCCCTACTGAAGCCATAAAGCTTAAGAATATATGCCCAATTACTGCAACAAAATTCATGATCTACTCCGTAAATTTGCTGTCATGCCTTTAGTATTAATTTTCATATTCTCCATTTATATAAAACCTATTATATCTATTGTGTAGTGAAGTCAAAATCTCATAGCCTATAGTTTTAGCACGTTTTGCAATTTCATCCACTTTAATATTTGCACCCATAACTTCAACATAACTAAAATTTGCTAAATACTGCTCTGGCACCTTGGTAATATCCACCATAATAAAGTCCATTGTGACGCATCCAAGTACAGGAAGCTTGAAGTTATTGAAATAACAAAATGCGTGATTAGACAGCACTCTATGGTATCCATCTGCATACCCAATTGCGAGTGTTGCTATCCTAGTACCTTTAGGCATAACCACGGTTGCCCCATAGCTTACTGATTCAGCTTTTCTAAGCTCTCTTATCCCAACCACTTTAGCGTAAACACTTGCAACAGGCAATGCAGGGTTTTCAAGTTCTGGGGTGGGATTAATACCATAAAGCATACATCCAGGGCGGGCTTGATCAAAATGATAGTTGTTACCCAAAAATATTCCTGATGAATTACACAATGAAAATTTATATCCAGGCAATACTCGTCTTATCTTTTTGACTTTATCAAGCTGCTCCATATTCTTGGGATGCGTAGGTGTATCCGCACAAGCTAGATGACTCATGAGATACAATATATCAAGTCCCTCCAAATCTAAGCTCTCTATATCATAGTAATTTAGCCCTACTCTATTCATACCAGTATCAAACTGTATTACACACGGAGTGTTGATACCTGAACCGTGGGCTATATAGCGTAGCGCAGCAATTTCTTTCAAACTATTTAGCACTGGTATATAGTTATGTCTCAATAATTCCCGCATCTCCATATCATTTTGTGGGGCAAATACATATATTCTTTCATCACCACTATATAGGTCATGCAGAGCATTAGCTTCATCAAAATAGGAAAAATAAAAATCAGTGCATCCTACTGATTTAAGCGCCTTAAAAACCTCGCGCGCACCAATTCCATAAGCATTAGTTTTGATAACTGCTGAGCAGTTAGCACCTCCCGACAACTTACTTTTAGCCAGCAAATAGTTCTGCTTTACTGAGCTTAGGTTGATTTCCAGTATAGGTTTTGTATTAGTTATATTATGCATTTGTTCCTTATGTGCGTTACGCTTGGTTGAAGAAGCAGTGCTTACTTCTCCTATCTTATATTTATTAGTATAGTTGACTCTATAAGTATTATGGAAGTACTTATGTAAAAAAATAATTGAACACCTTGAGACTTTATATATCCTAGCTTTTCAGCATCTATAAATATTTTTCTCCAGTACTTCCGCACTTCAATACAATCTGATATTATTACTATCAAAGTAATTAAGGTTAGACAAATGCAAACAAATTATAAATTCATAGGCACGGATAATTTTGGGGATCGGAAGTTACGCTCTCTCATTGATACCATAATAATTCATCATACAAATACTCCGGATCTAGCAACTACAGTTAAGATTTTAACTAATCCTAAATTAAAAGTCAGCGCTCACTATCTTATAGATGAGGACGGAAGTGTAGTGCAAATGGTTAAGGATGAGAAAAAAGCATGGCATGCAGGACAAAGCTACTGGCGAGGGCGCGATCATATCAATAATTATTCTATAGGCATAGAGATCATTAATAATGGCTATGAACCATTTAAAACTCCACAAACGCTAGCAGTTATAAAATTGTGTCATGAACTTAAAGACCGGTTTACTATAGATGAGCTCAACATTGTTGGACATGCAGACGTAGCACCAAACCGGAAAGTTGATCCAAGTAAGTACTTTGACTGGAAATTACTAAATGAGAATGGCATAGGGATCTACTCAATAAAAATGCCAGACACGATTGCTACTATGCATCGCTTTGGTAGTGTGAGCAAGGAGATTAAAACTTTGCGCAAAAAGCTAATTACATTTGGTTATGGCATAGAAGGTGACGAAACCAGATACGATGCCAAACTTGAGAACATCATTAACGCCTTCAAACGTCATCATTGCCCAGAAACCTACGAAACCTTCGGTTGGGATACCTTGGCAGAAGTGAGGTTAGATGATCTACTGAAGAAACATTACAGCAATGCTTATACCAATTCCGGTAAATAACTGTACAGATGCGGGATAAATTTTGATTTTTTAGGAAGTCGCTGAAAACCCATAATATTCTACATATTTTGGGTTTTCAATGGCGACTAAAAAAATCAAAAGATGAAGCGCATCTGTGCAGTTATTTACCGGAATTGGTATTAGAGGCCATCAAAAAAACCCATAGACTCTAAGTCAATCGGGCTTTTTTGGCTTAAACAAATACACTTTATGCAGCGTTATTATCTGCGAACAAAATGTCCTCAAGCTGTGTGATCGCTTCTTTAACCATCAGTTTTTTCTTTTTAAGATCTTGGATCTTGAACTGATCAATGACCTTGTTTTTCATCACTGTCGCAATCTTTTCTTCGAGGTTAGAATGCTCGATTCTTAAGTGTTCAAGCTCTTTCTGATATTTTAAATTATTTACCATTAAGACCCCCTCTAATTAAATTATATACTTATAATAGCATAAATTTACGTATTCTTTTAATGATTTTATTAATGTTTTATTAACTATTACTGTTGATAATGATTCACGAGAGCTACGAGCTCTCAGACAAAATCACTTAAACATTCACTATAAAACTTCTGCTATCTAGTTAAATAGTAGCATAAATATTTGATTTTTTCAAGTTTTTTGCATAAAAATCAAGTTTTTTCACTACTTCATTTACTAGTTGCTTTGGACTTATACCAAGGCCCATAAATAATTAAGGGAATGCACGATAGATTTTGGTTTTTTGGGAAGTCGCGGAACACCTATAATATTGCACATATTTTAGGTGTTCCGCGACGACTAAAAAAATCAAAAGATGCAGCGCATTCACTTAATTATTTATGGGTCTTGGTATTATACCAAAGCTTTTGACATACTTACAGGTAACGTGTACACTACCCTCAGATGAACTTATTAACTTTGAAGACTATGTACCGCTCTTTCGATACACATGACATAATCAAAAGTTTTGTTAAAGGGCATGAAGACTGAGCTTGCTGAAACCGTTGTTAAGGCAATTGCTGCCAGCCGTGATGCTGACCTGAGCCATCTTGCTACTAAAGCTGATCTTGTGAAGGTCGAAAATAAACTTGAAAAGCAGATTTTAGAAGTAAGAAATGAGCTCTCCGTCAATATTGAAAAAGCCAAGAATGAAGTTTTGCGATGGGTTATAGGCTTGAATATCGCTACAATATCTGCCGTTGCAGCTATGTTTAAATTCTTTATCCATTGATTCTTGCTTCTGCTAAGCTTTAAGCCGAACCTCAAGCACTTTAAAAAGTTCGCCCATTTGCTTGTTTGATATCAATCGATTCAAATCAGTCTCAACACCTTTAGCCCCGGTCGCAATAAGCTTATCCGCCCTGAGCTCTATTCCATTGACACGCAAGAATTCACCCTGGGTGCTTCCATGCACCTCCATACCACTTAAGGCAAAGAATTTGGCGAGACTCCCAAAATCCACATGCGCAGTTAAATCAGCTTCTCCAATATCAGCCAGCACATCATGGTATTTATGGCCCTTTACGGCCTGTAAAGTGCTTCTAAATGACGGATTAAAGTAACCATAATCAATAAAGAGTGCGCTAATATATTTATCACGCTCTACCAAGTTTTTTGCGATATCGAACGCTGGAAGGCATATCTCAACCACACTACCTTCCCGACAATCAGGGTAAGGGATCTCCACAGGATTTAGGCACGTATAATAAAACTCTCCACCTTTAAGCCCAATACCAACTTCATAAAAAACACCCTCATTCTTTTGGAATTGTTTGATAGGCAGCGCATCTAAAAACTCATTGGCAACTACAATCAAGTTTTCTTTTGGAAGATCTTGGATGCTATCAATCCAAGTTATTTTATTTGCATAAGCCTCAAGCTTCGCTGCTTGTTTTGCGCGTAAATGTGAAGAGTTCTCTAGGATAACAATTTGCCTCAAGTGACTTGCAAATCCAGGCACCACTTTAGTTGCTCGCAATATGTCGTTCATCATAGTACCACGTCCTGCACCCAATTCTACTAAGCAGAAATCCTGCTGAGAGAACTGTAAATACTCATTAGCACACCAGGCTCCTAGAACCTCGCCAAACATCTGGCTAATCTCTGGTGCCGTGATAAAATCACCACTTCCACCAATAGATTCTCGATTTGCATAATAATGCGAAACAGCAAGGCGCATAAATTCATCTAAGGGAATCGCTCCATTCGCTTCAATTAGGTGCCTCAGTAGTGTTTGCAGTTGGGACATAGAAGAACTCATATAAAAAAGGCCGCAACTAAGCGGCCCATTTTATCGTATACTACAAAATCAATTACTTACAAACAGTAACAGCTCTACGGTTCTGGCTCCAAGCCCACTCGTTAGAACCAAGCACTGCTGGTCTTTCTTTACCGAAACTTACTTCAGTAAGACGGTTACCACTTATTCCCAGGCCAATTAGGTACTGCCTTGCTGCATTAGCGCGACGCTCACCTAGTGCTAAGTTGTACTCTCTGGTACCTCTTTCATCTGTATTGCCTTCAATTGTAAAGTGAAGATCAGGATTTTGCTCCATGAAAGCTGCTTGCTTGCGAAGAGTTTCTTGAGCTTCAGAAGACAAAGCAGAGCTATCAAACGCGAAGAACACACGATCACCTACCTTGGTTTCCAACTCTTCTATCTGTGATGCAGAGGCTCTGCACTCCTCTCCATCCATATTAGAAGAAGTGCTGCTACAAGCAGCCAATGCCAGTAATGATGCGCCAATTGCGATGGCCTTAAGAAATTTCATTTTTGTCCTCCGAACGTTTTATAAAAGAATTGTAAACATATAATTAACCTCATTGTTTACTTTGGTCAACAGGAGTCCTTACAGATCTGGCAAAAATGGTTACCTTGGTTAACGAATTTTA